>CAZAAF010000344.1:0-5696 GCA_964482575.1 uncultured Verrucomicrobiota bacterium
CAGTGCCGTGCCGAATGCCTTCTCGAGTTTCGGGCCGAGTTCGTGCTCAAACAGTTTTGCCGTGGCCGGTCCAATCAACAGCAGGCTGCCGCCCGCGTGGACATATGCGGCGAGTTCGTCACGGAATTTCGGGGCGAGATGCTCGCATTCCGGCAGGACGATGAGCGGATACTCGCGCAGGCGGCCGGCGAGCTGGTGTTCGCCAAGGACTTCCACCGACCACTGGTTCTCCAGCAGGGCGTGGAGCGCGCCGTTCGCGCGCGTCAGGTCGCGCGAGAAGAGGCCGTTGGCGCGGCGATACTGGTCGGTGGTCGAGAGCAGGAGCCCGATTTGCGGCACGGCCTGCGCGTGATGACAGAGAACCTGCCGGGCACGGCAGAATGTGGCGACCTCGGCCATGACGCCCATTTCCTCCAGCCGCACGGAGCCGTCGCGGTTCTGGGTGAAGTACGCCTGGAAACCGCCGCCCATGGCGAGCACCACGGCGGCCTCGCGCTGCAACTGCGGCGCGGACTTTTGCGCCCGCTTCGGTTTGGTGCCGAAGCTCCACGCCATCAGGTCCCACGGCTTGCCCTGGCGGGCGAGATACCGCGCCGAGAGGCGCGCGGAGTTGACGCTGTCCTGCGGCGAGTAATCGCCCGACAGGAAATCCAGCGGCGCGCTCACCGGCTCGGCCATGTGGTCGGTGTAGGCCCAGTTGCTGCAGATCTGGAACGCCGGGTGCGTCTTCTTCACCTCGGCGATGTAATGGCGCAGGTACTTGCGGAACATCTCGCGATGGAACTGGAGGAATTCAAACCAGTGGGGATCGGACGGCTTGCGCGGCACGTCGGTGATGCCGGTGGTCTTGCGGAACGCCGCGAGCGCCGCCGGGCTGTAGTCCGGCACGGACGCCCAGCATTCGCCGTCCACCCAGACGCCGTCCACGCCATAGACCCCGGCCAGTTCGCGCAGTTGGGGTATCAGGAGTTTGTCCGCGTACGGCCCGAAGAACGACGTGGCACGCGTACCGGGTTTGCCGTCGGCATTGACCGCCGCCCAGTCGGGATGCTCGGTCACCGCCTGCGTGTCCCACACGCCGGAGTAATGCATGTAGAGCGCCACGCCATGCTTCGCGGTCGTGTCGCGCCAGATGCGGAGCGGGTCACCCACGATGCGCGGCGCCTGGTAGCCGACCTTCGTCGGATAGCTCGACAGGCCCCGGTGTCCCTTGCAGTCAATCTGGAGATAATCCGGATGCACACGTTGAAGGATGTTCTCGACCATCGCGGGCGTGGTGTTCGCCCCGACGTTGGTGCAGTCGTTGTTGGCGTGGAAATCGAAATGGATGCCAAAGAAACTGTCTGCGCGCCGGAGCCGTTCGGGGGTGGCGTCCGCGGCGGAGACGGGCAGGGCGAACGTCAGGCCGGCAAAAAGGGTGAGACCTGCAAGGTGTGTCGGATTCATGTGCCGCAGTATGAACCACGTCGCGCCGCGTGGCAATAGAACGGAGCCCCGGCGGCGTGATACCGAAGTAGGACCCGTTTCAAGGAGCCACCGGTGGCAGCCCCGCGGCCCACGCGGTGCCGCGGCGATACAACTCCTGCACCGCGGGCACGGACAGAGCCGGCACATCGTGTCCCAGCACGCAGAGAAAGACGCGTCCCTTGCCGTAGTGGTTCACCAGGACCATGGGATGATCCTTTTTCTCGACCTTCGACGTGGCCGTGGCGAGCACCTCGACCGGCGGGCCGTCGGTCAACAGACACGTGTACAGTTCATCCGTCGTTTCGAACGATGCCATGTCTTTTGTGATCGGATGCTGGGTGTTGGTGATTTCGACCCGGAACGGGCCGCAAGGGTCGTGCCCGTGAAGGCGGTTCGGGTTCCATGCGCGGCCGAAGATTGTGCGGACCTCCGGCCAGCCGCATTCGTTGATGCGCACAAACTTGCCGTTCTGCATCACCCGCTGGTCACCGAACGCGGCCACGGCGTTGTGCACCAGCACCAGACCCTTGCCGCCGGCGACGAAGGATTTCAGGTTGTTGAGGGCTTTCTCACCGGGAGTGGGCGATTCCCAGTTCAGGTAGTTCAACACGATGGCGTCGTAGCGGGCGAGCTCGGGGGAGGCGAGGAACGCCGGGTCGGTGTTGACGTCCGTCGTCAGCCGCGAATCCGTCGTGAGGAACTTCGCGATAAACGGCGCGGTCTCCTTCCACTTGTGGCCCGGGTATTCATTGCCCGTGAGCACCAGAATCCGCGCGCGGGACGGGCCGTTCTCTGCGGCCCACGCCGCGCCGCACAGCAGCACGGCCATCAGGAAGAAACAGGTTGTTCGTTTCATGGGAGAGTTGTGGTTAACCGGAGATTGGCGCGAGGAAGACGGTTTTCATTTGAAGTGGATGTCCTCGACGTAGGCGTTGGTCTTGAAATCCTTGAGCGACGTCAGTTTTTTGCCGCCAATGGTCACGTTGTCGAAGACGAGACCGCGAATCCTGCACTCGGGGCCGCCCCAGAGGATGTTTGGTTCTCCCAGAATGCTCGGCGCGGCAATCTCGATGTTCTGAAAGACAACGCCGACCAGATCCCCGGGACCCCGGCTCACCGGCGTTGGCCAGACATACGGTTTCTCGGTCGCCATCTGGAGCAGGAAGGCCTGCTGGGTTGGCCGGGGGTCTTCCACTCGGATGTTACGGAAGATGACGTTTGGGCCGCACTCGCCGCGGCCTTCGCCCCGCATGTTGAAGATGCGGCTGCCGCTGCTGAACTGATACTGCGATTGCCGGGCGTAGATCACATCGCAGTCCTCGACCACCAGGGGCCGTCCCTTCAGGCCCGCCAGGCTGCTGAGCAGGAAGGATGAACCGTTGCCGTCATGCCAGATCACGAGCCGGCGGATGCCCATGGCGCTGGTATAGATCGCATCGTCGTTCGTGCGCGTGAAGCAATCCTCGATTACCGAGTTGAGCTGCGAGCTGAACCCGTCGCTGTTGTATCTCCAGCCGAGAACTTTGACCCAGTGCACCAGCGCCGGCTGTTTGACATCGACATATTCGGGCGAAACTTGCAGCACGCAGGACCAGTAGGCCGGATTGGCCAGCGTGATGCCTTCGACGCGGCTGTTCTTGCAACCATACATCAAAATGGGGCAATAGGGCGTAGCTTGTTTCATTGAGAGTTTGAGGGCGAATTCCGGGCTTTCCAACCGGTCGCCCGACAGCGTTCCGCAACCGAAGATGCGGATGTCATGACCGGCGTGTTCTTTGTTGAAAGTGCCATAGACCAACGCGTCTCCCGGAATGTAATAGCTCTTGCCGGTTTGGAGCGGGTAGGCGAGACCGATATCATGCACGCCCGGCAGGAAACTAAGCGTTTTCCAGTCGCCATCGGTCGGCGGCTTTTCTCCCGGCTTGACCGTGCGGACCGAGGCATCCCCCGGACGCGGTTTGTCGGCAAGCATGGGGTTGGCAAAAATTGAAAATCCGTGAAGCGGCGGTCCCATGTACCAGCCGCCGCCGGGGGTACGCGTCGTGTCATGATCATCCATGTCGCCGTTGATATCCACGGCCACCAGACAGGGTTGCTCCAGGAGGACATACGCTTTGTCGCCTTTCACCTCCACGCGTTTGCCGCAGCGTTTCGGATGCACGGCCGCCTTGGCGATGGGCCCGCCATCGAGTTTGGTGATTTCCACCTCCACCGGCCCGGAAGTTTCGAAGTTCACATACGAATGGCTCCAGCCGCTGAGATGCCGCACGTAGCCTTCGGTGGGAATCTTCTTCGCCGGGTCGAACCGGCCGAAATCCTTGCAGGCCGTCTTGAACACGAAGGCGTCTTGCCAGGGGGCGTTGCCGCCCGCGACCCGGACCCGCACCGCGTAATGGTCCGAAGCGGACAAACCGGGCACCGTTCCATAGACCACCAGGCCTGGCTTGGTGTCACTCGGTCGTTCGGGTGTGACGGCGCGGCTTGCCGTCAGCGTGGAGAAGACGGCCATCAGCAACGCCAGGTTGGACCAGAGATGCCTGCAGACCTTTGTGGAGGTCATCCGGGTATCCTCACGCCAACAGCCACTTCATGCGATAATTCTTTTGGATCCATGCATCCGCCTCGGGCGCGCCGGGGACCTTCAGATGGGCGGCGTCCCATTCGATGGGCCGGCCCAGCCGCAGGGAGAGGGCGCCGGGCAGAAATACCTGGCAGATGTGCGCGCCAACCTCGAGTTTGGTGAATGTCGGCGGGCCGCCCGCGCAGGCCTGCAACCACTCGATCATGTGGTTGTCCGCCTCCACGCGCGGCAGGGTGACCGGCACCGCCGCGGCGGCTTCGTGATCGAGCACGCCGCGCCACTTCTTGTCGCCCTGAAGCTTCATCACGCAATGCGTGCCCCAGCCGTCGGCGTAAATCTGGCCCTTGTCGCCGATGAACAGACAGCCGTGTTTCGGGACTTCACCGCCCATGGCCTTCAGGTCGGCGGTCACCGACGCGGGCGGATACTTGTCGCCATCGGTCCACCAGAGCGTCACGGGCGCGAGATTGCCGCGCGCGGCGAACTCATACCGGAACCGTCCGGCGGAGATGAAGGTTTCCTTGATCGGCTCGGACATCTCGGCTTCGACGCGGGTAGGTTCGCCGAGTTTCAACGCGCGCACCGGCAGCGAGAACGTGTGCGAGCCCATGCCCGCCAGCATGCCGTTGCTGAGGTCAAGCCAGTTCAGGAACTTGAGCGAGCCGGGATGGTAAACACCCTTCTTGAACGGGCGCAGCGGCACGGGCCCGAGCCAGAAATCCCAGTTGAAACCCGCCGGCACGGGGTCTTCGCCCTCGGGCCGGTTGTGGCTCGGCGGATACATGGGAAACATACAGGCCCAGAGATGCACCTCGCGCACCTGTCCCAGCAGGCCGGACTCGATGATTTCCATCGTGCGGCGGAAGGTCTTCGCGCTGTTGCCTTGCGTGCCGGTCTGGGTGACTACCTTGCTCGCGCGCGACAGCGCGGCGAGTTCGCGCGCCTCGGCGGCCTTGTTGACGAGGGGTTTCTCGCAGTAGATGTGCTTGCCTGCCTTCATGAACGCCACCGTCAGCGGCGCGTGCCATCGGCTGCCCGTGCCGATCATGACGGCGTCGTAGGATTTCTCCGCCTCGAGCAGTTTGCGGTAGTCGTCATAGACTGCGGCCTTCTCCATGGCGGGTGCGCCGATGCCTTCGACCTTTTTGGCAATCTGCCTTTTTGTGTCTTCGATTTGCGAGGCATCCACGTCGCAGAGGGCGACGACGTTGCCGCCCTGGCGGAGCGCCTCCTGGATCAGGTAGAGACAGCGGATGCCGGTGCCGATCACGGCGATATTGAGTTTAGCGTTGGGCGACGCCGCGCCGAACGCCCGTCCGGGCCGGAGCAGGGGGGCGGCCAGCGCGCCGGTGCCGGCGGCGCCGAGTTGTTGGATGAACAGGCGACGGCTGATGTGGGTGTGTTTTTTCATGGGGCTCCGCTGGGTTCAGGTCGGGACAGTCACTTTGTATCGGAACACTTCTCGCCGATCAACGGTACTTTGGGGTTGGTGGACTTCGGGATGGGTGTCAGCCCGCGGTTGAGGAAGACATAAAGTCCGCCGCGGCCCGCCACGATGATGTCCGGTTTGCCGTCGCGGTTGATGTCCCCGACGACGACCTTCATGCCGGTGCTGGGCGCAAATTGCGGCGGCTCGTTCGCGTTCTCC
>CAZAAF010000345.1:0-346 GCA_964482575.1 uncultured Verrucomicrobiota bacterium
GGCGGTCTATTTCGTGAACCTGGAAATCCAGCGGCTGGGCGATGCGTCCTGGAACATCACCACCGGCTGGCGCTGGATGTTCGCCTCGCTGACGCTGCCGTCCGCGCTCTTCGGTATCAGTCTCTTGGTGGTGCCGGAAAGCCCCCGCTGGTTGATGAAGGCGGGCCGACGCGAGGAGGCGCGGCTCATCCTCGAGCGTGTCGGCGGTCCGGCCAACGCCGATCGTGAAGTCCGGCAAATCGAGGAGGCGCTGCAACAGGAGGAAGGCCGCTGGCACGAATTGTGGACGGGCGGTTACCGGCGCGCGCTGCTGGTCGGCGCGCTGCTCGCGGTGTTCAGCCAGTTC
>CAZAAF010000345.1:356-5667 GCA_964482575.1 uncultured Verrucomicrobiota bacterium
CCGCTGATCGTGGCGGTGCTGCTGATGGCGGCCAGCCAGTTCAGCGGCATCAACTCGGTCATCTATTACGCCCCGGAAATTTTCCAGGACACGGGCGCGCACGCCGACGCGGCCTTCGTGCAAACGGTCGTGGTCGGCGCGGTGAACTTTGTCTTCACCTTCGTGGCCATCTGGCTGGTGGACAAGGCGGGCCGCCGGCCGTTGCTGATTGTGGGGACCTTCGTGCAAGCGATATCGCTGGCGGCGGTGGGCTGGATGTTCCAGGCCGGCATGAAAGGCGCGGCGATGACCGTGGGCATCGTGAGCTTCACAGGCTCGTTCGCGATGGCGATGGGGCCGATCTCGTGGATTGTGAACGCGGAAATTTTCCCGACCAAACTGCGCGGGCGGGCGATGTCCGTGGCCATCTTCTGGCTCTGGCTGGCGGACTGGATTGTCACCCAGACGTTCCCGATGTTGCGCGAGGGGATCGGCCCGGCCAAGACCTTCTGGGTCTATGGCGCGTGCAGCTTCGCCAGTATGATTTTCGTCCTGCTGGCGGTGCCGGAGACCAAGGGCAAGACGTTGGAGGACATCGAGAAGCATTGGCAGCGAAAGGCATAGGAAGCAAAGCACGTGGCGACGAGGAGAAGCACCATGAGAACACCCAGAGCGGCAACCGGATGGTGGTTTTTGATTCTGGCGGCGGGCGCATGGCTGGCTCCAATGGCAGAGCCGGCGGAAAGTGCGCGATTCACGCGGTTGACGCCGCTGCCTGCGCCCAGGATCGTGGAGACTGCCCAGGAGTTTCCCAGCCCAAACTTCATCGTCGGCCACCTGATTGACGGCAACCCCAAGACGGAGTTTGCCTCCGCCGGCAAAGGCACCAACACCTTCGTCGTGTTCGACTTCGGCAAGCCCGTCCGCATCGGTGGTTTCCGTCATCAAGACCGCAACGACCCTGCGATCATCGCCGAATCGGAACTGGTCTTCAGCGATGCCGCCGGTAAACACGTGGGCCAGGCGCGGGTCGCGCACATCAACCGGCGCGGCGGCATCACGTTCCTCGGTATCCCGGAGCCGGTGACGGCGCAGCGCGTACGCTGGCAGGTGACCAAATTGAGCAGCCCGCACGGCACCGTGGGCGGCGCGGAAATCCAGTTCTTCACGGCCGCCCAACCGGAATCAAAACCGGCCGGCATCGGCATCGAGGCGCAAACCGCATCGATCATCGAACGCAAAGGCAATACCCTGACGCAACCACTGCGGGTCACACTGGACTATCCCTACGCGGAACCGTTGAACGCCATCATGCGCGTGGAAGGCCAGGAAGCCCGGCCGGTGGAATTGAAATTCGGCACTCAAACGCTCGAATACACCGTCGCCACCTCCGATGCCGGGCGGACGCTGAACATGGCCATTGAAGTCAATGGTGAGAAGATCGCCGCGTGCGCTGCCAATCTCCAACCCTCGCGCAAGCTCACGGTCTATGTCCTGCCGCATTCGCACACGGACATCGGCTACACCGCCATCCAGCCGGACATCGAGGAAAAGCAGATCAACAATCTGCTGCAGGGCCTTGCCGAGGCGCGCCGCACCGCGAGCTATCCCGAAGGCGCGCGGTTCGTCTGGAACGTCGAGGTGATGTGGGCCGCGGACCTCTACCTGCAACGGCTCACGCCGAAACAGCGCGCGGAGTTTTTCGACGCCGTCAAACGCGGCCAGGTCTCGCTCAACGGCATGTACCTGAACGAACTCACCGGCCTTTGCCGCCCGGAGGAACTCATCCGGCTGTTCCGGTACGCGACCAAGCTCGGCGAGCGCACCGGGGTGCCGGTGGATTCGGCCATGATCAGCGACGTGCCCGGCTACACCTGGGGCACGGTCCCGGCCATGGCGCAGGCGGGCATCCGGTATTTTTCCGTCGCACCCAACTATCTCGACCGCATCGGCGACATTCTCGTGCAGTGGGAAAACAAGCCGTTCTGGTGGGTCGGTCCCGACGGCCGGAGCCAGGTGCTGGTCTGGATTCCCTACAACGGCTACGCCATGTCGCACCGGTACCGGGTGATGTCGCCGCAGCTCGTGGAGGATTTTTGCAACGCCCTGGACGAGCGGCGTTATCCCTATGACATCGCCTATGTCCGCTGGGCGGGCCATGGCGACAACGCCGTGCCCGACCCCGCCATCTGCGAATTCGTGAAGGACTGGAACGCCGCCCATGCCTGGCCGCGGTTTGTGATCGCCTCGACGAGCGAGGCGTTCCGCGCGTTTGAGAAACGTTACGGCGACAAACTGCCGCGCGTGCGGGGCGACTGGACGCCCTACTGGGAAGACGGCGCGGGCTCGTCCGCCGCCGAGACGGCGATCAACCGCGCCAGTTCCGAGCGGCTCGCGCAGGCCGAAACGCTCTGGGCAATGCTGGACCCCAAGCGCTACCCGGCCAGTGCGTTCGAGGCCGCTTGGAACAACGTGCTGCTCTACTCCGAACACACCTGGGGCGCGTATTGCAGCGTCTCGCAGCCGGCCAGTCCGTTCACCGCCGACCAGTGGACGATCAAACAGTCCTACGCGACCGCCGCGAACCTGCAATCGCGCCAGCTCCTCAGCGAGGCCGCCCAGAGCCGGACGGCCCTCCGCCCCACTCCATCGGAGGCAAAAACCGAACCCTCAGAAGAGCTGTCGTACGTGGACATCTTCAACACCACCTCCTGGCCACGCAATGAGGTGGCGTTGATCCCGCACGAGATTTCCATGGCTGGCGATTTCGTCACCGATGACCAGGGCCGGCCTGTGCCCGCGCAACGGCTTTCCAACCGCGAACTGGCCGTGCTCGTGCGCGACCTGCCGCCATTCTCCGGACGGCGCTACACCCTTGTGAAGAAGGGCAAAACCGCGAGCGTTGTCGGGCTGAAGGCCAGTGGCTCGGTCATTGAGAATGACAAGCTGCGCGTGCGGGTGGACGAACAAACCGGCGGCATCGTCGAATTGCGTGCAGCCGGCATCGAGACCAACCTCGCCGACACCTCGGGCGGCCACACGATTAACGACTATCTCTACCTCATCGGCGACGACCTCGCCGCGATTCAACGCAACGGTCCGGTGAAGATCGCCGTGCGCGAACGCGGTCCGCTGGTGGCGTCGTTGATGGTGGAATCCGACGCGCCCGGCTGCCACAAATTATTGCGCGAAATCCGGCTCACCGCCGGTGCGGACGGCGTCGAATTGGTCGACACGATGGACAAGAAACGACTGAAGGTAGCAAGTTACACGGCGAAAGAGGGCAAGGAGAGCATTAACATCGCCTTCCCGTTCAACGTGCCTGGCGGTGACGTGCGCCTTGACGTGCCGCTCGGTGTCATGCGCCCCGAAGTCGACCAGATCCCGAGCGCGTGCAAAAACTGGCTCACCGCCGGCCGCTGGGCCGACGTGGCGAACGGCGACTTCGGCGTCACCTGGGTCACGCTCGACGCCCCACTCGTGCAGGTCGGCGGCATCACGGCCACGCTGTTAAATTCGCAGACCGATCCCAACGGCTGGCGCAAGAAGATCGAGCCAACGCAGAAGCTGTACACGTGGGCCATGAACAATCACTGGCACACCAACTACCGCGCGTATCAGGAAGGCCCGATGCAATTCCGGTTCGTGCTGCGCCCGCATCGCGGCCGCGCCAGCGACGCGGAAAACTCGCGATTTGCCACCGGCTTCAGCCAGCCGCTCGTCGCCGTGCCCGGCCGCGGCCCCGCGCCCGGCGGAACGCCCCTCCTGCGCGTGGAGCCGGCGGATGTGCTGGTGACCGCGTTGAAGCCGGGCGATGACGGCAAGGCATGGATCCTCCGTCTCCTGGGAACCGGCGCCAAACCGGCGACCGCGAAGTTGGTCTGGTCCAAGCCCGCGCCAACGCGGTTGTGGCTCAGCGACACCAGCGAGAAGCCATTGCAAAAACTGAGCGGCGACATTCCCGTGCCCGCGTGGGGAGTGGTGACAGTGCGCGCGGAGTTGCCGAGATAACAGCGGAACAAAACCGCCGCAAGCCGGTGTCTATCGCAACCGTGTTCCAAGGGGAACAGGCGTTTACCCGTTCATCCGTTATTCATCAACGCGCCGGAGGCCTGCCCTACTCTGCTTTGGGCGGAGTGGCCGGGTCCACCGTCTCCGGAGGCGCCGTGGCCACTGACGGCTCGGCCGACATGGAAGACTCAACCTCCACCGCGGGCTCTGCCGGGGCCGCGGACTCAACCGGGACAACCGGATCCACCGACACGGGAGTTTCTGCCTGCGCGACAGGCTCGGCTGTTTCCACCGGCGTCGCCACGGGCGGCTGCTGCGCCTCGGGCATGATGGGCTCTGCGACCGGCGCGACCGAGGGCGTGATATCCCCCTTGGCGGTTTCCATCGTGCTATCGCTCTCGTAGTGGTCGAGCGGCTGCGCGTCACCATGGTCGTCGGCGCGGCGGGTGAACTTCACCGACACAATCTTCGAGACACCGCTTTCCTGCATCGTCACGCCGTACAGCACGTCGGCCATCGCGATGGTGCGCTTGTTGTGCGTGATCAGCACAAACTGGCTCTGCTTGAGGAAGCGGCGGAGAATGTTGAGGAACCGGGTGATGTTGGACTCATCGAGCGGCGCATCCATCTCGTCGAGCACGCAGAACGGTCTAGGCTTGACCATGTAGATGGCAAAGAGCAGCGCCACGGCGGTCATCGTCTTCTCACCGCCGCTCAGCAGCGTGATGCTCTGGAGCTGCTTGCCCGGCGGACGTGCAACGATTTCAATTCCACTCTCCAGCGGGTCGTTTTCGTCGAGCAGGATGAGGTTGGCCTTGCCGCCGCCGAACAATTCGCAATACATCTCCTGGAAATTCAGGCGAATCCTCTCGAACGTCTCGCTGAAAAGCTTGCGGGTGGTGGTGTTGATGTGCGCGATGGCCTTGAGGAGGTCGTCCTTGCTCTTGACGAGGTCCTCGTGCTGTTCGGAGAGGAACTTCTGCCGCTGTTCCAACTCGTCGTACTCGGCGATGGCCTCAAGATTCACCGGGCCCATGGCGTCGAGGCGCTGCTGCATCTCCGTCACCTGCATCTCCATCGCGGCCCAGTCGGGCGCGAGGCCGGCGGCGGCGGTCTCCTCCGGGGTGAGGGTCGTGGTCTGCGGCTGGCCGGAATCGGCGATGGTGATCTTGAGAACCTCCGGCGGCAGCTCGTCCAGATTGAGTTGATACTGGCGGGCAATGCGCTCCTTGAGATTCTGCATCCCCATGCGCTTCTCCGCCAGTTGGAGTTCAATCGTATTGCGCTCGCTCTTGGACTCATCCACCTGCTTGCGCTGGGC
>CAZAAF010000346.1:0-1828 GCA_964482575.1 uncultured Verrucomicrobiota bacterium
CGGCGATGTGAGCGCGCTGGCGGGCCAGCCGGTGCGGTTGCGGTTCGTGATGAAAGACGCCGATCTCTACGCGATCCAGTTCCGATGCGATTGAGACGGGGGCTGAATCCCGGTGGCTCACTTCTTGCGAAAGCGCATCAGATAGTTTTCTTTCAGGAGTTCCGGCGCCTCTTCGCTTTGGAAGCCGGCGCTTTCTATTTCGCGCGCCACGTCCTCCTGGCTGGCGCGGATGTGATGGAGAATCCATTCGGGACTTTTTCCCGGTTCGCGCCGGTAATCCACGATTACCAGCACGCCGTTCGGCCGCAGTGCCTGATGGATGGACGCCAGCACGCTGCGCGGATACTCGAAGTGGTGATAGACATCGCTGCAAAAAGCCAGGTCCACGGAATCCTTCGCCAGTTCCACCGAGTGATTTGTGCCCAAAACAGTCTGGATGTTCTCCAAGCCGGCCTCCGCTGCGCGGCTGTTGATGTGCGCGAGGAAGTCCTTCACGATATCTTCGGAATAGACCCTGCCCGTCGGTCCCACCGCGTTCGCCATGAGCATCGTAAACAAGCCGGTGCCCGCGCCGATGTCCGCCACGTGTTGACCCGGCTTGAGATGAAGGGCTTCGATGATTTTGTCACGCTGATCAAAAACCTCGCGGCCCGGTTTCTCGAATTTGGCGACCCACTTTGAAACGTCGAGCCCGGGCTTGAGGTATTCGCTGTTGATGCCGGGTTTGACGTTCGTTTCCCCAGCGGCAAGTGTCTCGCCTTGCGGTGGGGGGCAGAGTGCGATGGTCAAGGCGACGGACCACAGAAACGGTCGAAACGGTGGTTGGCGGAGGCGGGTGGCATTCATACAGACGGAACCTATCCGGTCGCCACCAGCATGTCGAGCGCACCGGAGATGCCTCGCGCCGGATCGTGGTTCGCAAGTGCTTGCTGCGACGGCAGCAAAGGAGTAAGAGAAAGTCTTGTGAACGCCACCGTCTGCAATCCGCTGTTGCGTACGCCGCTGTCACTCATCATTGACGATTCGTGCCCCGTCATCAACAAGGCCTACTACTGGATTCAACAACGGCATGAATGGCGGTTGCGGCACGAGCCCGACAAACCGCCGACGGGATGGGAAAAGTACTACGACCGGCTTCGCGAGATGCCGAACACCTGTCTGGCTGCGTTTGTGGAGAAATGGGGCGAGTGGTGCGGCGAACAGGGCGTTCGCGGCAAGTTCAGCATGGTTCCTTTCCCGGCGGGGATGGGGCGGATTGACCGCGGTTTCGAGGGATTCCCGAAAAGCGAACTGCGCGACTGGCTGCGCGTGGCGAGGGACATTATCGCCCGGAACTTCGATCTCACGCCGGAGATGCTAACACACACGGCCGTTGTGGATTTGAAAACATGGCGGCTTACCGAGGCGTGGGAACAATACGAATGGTCCGACCCGCCCGAGGAACCGTTGACGGATTACGTCGCGGCGGCGCTGCAGTTGCTCCGGAATGTCGGCATCGTTTGCGAAGGCGTGACCAGCCCGGGCTCGTTTGGCATCAAGAAGGAGTCGGCCTATGCCCGGGCCGTGCTGGAGGCTGCGCAACGCGTGAATCACAACCCGCAGCCGTTTTACTTCCTGCGTTCGAGCCCCACCGAACCGCCTGATGTGCCGCTGTGGCATGTGGACAAGACAAAGGGACGCGCGGTGGCCAGTATCATTCCGTGCACCCATGATTGGTTTGGTGCAACCGGTTTTGACACGTCCGATCCCGACCTGTTCATCTCCAAGGACCTGCGCGGTGGCCGGCTGCCCGTGGATCCGGCCGCAATTCGCAACGGACTGCGAGTGC
>CAZAAF010000346.1:1838-2500 GCA_964482575.1 uncultured Verrucomicrobiota bacterium
CCTTGTGGGACACTGGCCGTGCTTCCATGTCAACAATGGGCTTGGGTTCAACGTGCTGAAGGAAGTCAAACGCCGTCTCGACGCGTATGATCCGGACCGCACCCGGACGCTTTGGATGACAAACAGCGAGATCGGCCACTATACGATGGCGCGGAAGTTGAGCGACCTTCGCGTCGAAGCCGGTGCGACGCCGGACACCGACCAACTCCGGATTGAGACAAAATTCCCCGCACACAATTTCACGCTGGCGCTTGATGTGATGGCCAGCCGCGTAAGAGCGGGGGGCAGCGAAGCGCGCATGGTTCGGTCGAAGCGCGATTTTCGCGCCGGCACCTGCCTGATTGAGGGGAACCGGACCTATGTGGCCTTCGATCTTCCCGTGGGCACGACAACGGTGACGGTGTGGCGCCAGGGTTGAAGGAGGGACTTCATGCAACGCACACCCCGGGACGAGGAGACACCTGTTGCCATCGTTCCCATTGCGAAAGAGCACATTGCCGGCTTCCGAAAATGTCTCGATGCGGTGTCGAAGGAGCGGCGGTATCTGGCCTTTTTGGAGGCGCGGTCGTTACCGGTCATCCGCAAGTTCGTCCTGGGCAACATCCGGGCCGGCAATCCGGGATTCGTCGCGGTCAAGGACGGTTGCGTGGTCGGGTGGTGCG
>CAZAAF010000346.1:2510-5664 GCA_964482575.1 uncultured Verrucomicrobiota bacterium
GGTGCGATATTTGCCGGATGGATCGGCTGGTTTACCAGCACGCTGGCGTTCTGGGCATGGGTATCACGCGGGAGTTTCGTGGACAAGGGCTTGGGCGTCGATTGATTCTGGCGGCGTTGAAACGCGCCCGGGAGGCCGATATCGAGCGCGTTGAGCTGACGGTTTACGCGTCAAACCGACGCGCCATCCGGCTCTACAAGTCCGTGGGTTTTGTACGTGAAGGCATCAGACGCAAAGGGCGCAAACTCGATGGCGTTTACGAGGATGTGTGGATGATGGCGAGGCTTTGCGCCTGAGCGGGGCTTGTAAAACGGAAGGGACATGGCCATGAAAACGATTCTGCATCACACGCGGCGGGAGTTTTTGAGAACCTCATTGATCGGTGGACTGGCGGCGGCGGCCGGGTCGCGTTTCGCCATGCTGGCGGGGGCCGCCGTGGATGCACCAAGGACAACCAGCCGCGTCGCCTTGATGGCGGGCGACGATCGCGCCAACAACGTGTTCCGCGGGTTGAAGGTTTTTGAAAAAGAAATCGCGCGCGCCATCGGCGACCGACGGGTGGTCCTCAAACCTAACAACGTGGTCGTGGACGTGGCGCTGTGCGCGCCTCACGCCAGTTGCCTGGAGGCCACGCTGGAATTCCTCAAGTCCATCGGCAAACTGCAAAACACCGTCATTGCCGAATCCGGGGCGAACGGCCCGGCGATGGAGGGGTTCAGCAATTACGGCTACACGCGGGTGGCCGAAAAATACGGCGTGAAGATGCTCGATCTTGACGAAGGCGAGGTCGAGATCGTGCATGTGTTTGACGAGAAGGATTTTCGTCCGCATCCGGTGCGCATGTCGAAACTGTTGCTGGACCGGAACAACTTCGTCATCTCCGCCGCCAAAATGAAGACCCATGATCGGATTGTGGCGACGCTGTCGTTGAAAAACATCGTCTTTGGCGCGCCGATCAAGGATGCCGGTTTTCGCTGGGGCAAACGGAGCCGGCCCGGCGCGAAATGCGACAAGCCCATTGCCCATGGCAATGGTTTTCGGGCCATCAACTACAATCTCTTTGCGCTCGCCCCGCGGTTGCATCCGCACCTGTCCATTCTGGACGGTCACGAGGGTATGGAGGGCAACGGCCCCGTGTTCGGCGAGGCGGTGGACCACAAGGTCTGTGTGGTCAGTCCCGACTGGCTCGCGGCCGATCGCACGGGGGTGGAACTGATGGGAATTGACTTCTCCAAGATCGGGTACCTGAACTTCTGTGCGCAAGCCCGGATGGGCGAGGCCGACCTCGGCAAAATCGAGATCGTGGGCGAGCCGGTGGCCAGACACGTCAAGACCTACAAGCTGGCCAGGAACATCGACAAACAATTGATCTGGATCACCCCGCCGAAGACGGAAAGCTGAGTTCTAGAAGAACTTCAAGTACGGCTGACCCTTTGCTTCCCGTAGCAGCAGCAACGCCAGTTCGCGCGCGTGATAATCGCCCCACATCGAGGATTCACCACGCGGGATCATGGACCCGGCCGGCGTGTAATCCCAGCCGTTTGGACGGTGATAAATGGAGTGCAGCACCAGACCCTGATGACCGGCTTTTGTGGACAAATACGGTTCGGTGAAGATTGCATCCGCGGTGGTGAGGCCGGCCTGAAGATAACGCCGTCCTTTGGACCCGCCCAGGAAGTTCCCGAGGCGTACCAGCCCCTGTGCCGCGATGGCGGCGGCGGAACTGTCCACCGGTTCATGATCGTTGAATGGATCCGCGGGGCGCGTGAGGTAGTCGCCGAGTTTGACGAGACCCGGTGCGCCGGTGTCCCAGTAGGGAACGCCATCGGTGGGTGTATTCTCGATATAGAAATCCGCCGTTGCCTGGGCCGTTTTCAGCAACATGCCGGTCACAACTTTCCGTCCGCCGAACGGTTTCAAGGCCGCGTCATCCAATGCCTTGAAAAACTCCAGTTGTTCGGCATATCCACAGATGAGCCAGGCCAGCCCGCGCGTCCACGTTGAAAACGGGGCGTAGCCTTGCTGCGAATTGGGGCAACGATAATGGCCATCGGTGATGTTGAAGATGCTCTCGTGTGCCACGCGGCCGCGGACATCGTAGGCATCGCGTCCCTCGCCAAAATAGACATTGAAAGCGGCTGTCGTGTCGGCGTGTTCCACCAGCCGCGCCAGTAGGGAAATCTTCCGGTCGCCTTCACCCATCAGCACGTGGCCGAGCTGGTGCGACACCGCCAGCGCCCGCAGGGAACGGATGGTGTCTGCAAACAGCGAATGCCGGCCGTTGAAAGTGTGGATGAACCCGCGTTCCCGGGCCGCGTTTGCGGGCAGCAGGGTCCGGCTCGCCGGATGGATGCAGGTCCAACGAGCGGCCTGTACCGCGCCGGATACTTTCAACGCCAGTTCGTAGAAGTTCTTCTCCCACTCGTTGAACTTCGTCCGGCCCTCGAGCATCAACCGCCGGAGGTTGCCGTAGGTGGAGACGTTGTTAAAGCCATGATCGTGGACGCCGATGTGGCTGACGTGCGTGGCCATGTGCTCGACGGTCCCACGGCGGCCCAGGTTGAGAAACTTTTTGTCGCCGGTGGCGTCGAATTGCAGCACGGCCGAGCCGTACTGGAACCCTTGCGTCCACTCCGTCCAACCGCGCGAGGTGTAACGGCCCTGTACGGTGAACACGGGGGTGCCTTGCGACGGATTCCACGCCCGCTCGATGGCAAGAATCTTCCGGCCCGAGAGGTCGAATACCCGTTCCAATTTCGGCAGAAGATTTTTCGCCGTGAGCAAATGGTTGATCTTGATCATAGGTCGAAACCTCGACGGCGAGGCTATGACGGCGGGGAAGGGAACGTCAACCTTTTGCTTGTGTTGGCGTTCCGATGTCCCTCACGCCCGCCGGGATGACAGGAGCACGCTGAAGGTCGATCCCTTGCCGACGGTGCTGCGCATCTCGATGCGATACCCCATGAGGTCGCACAAGGCCTTGGCCAGCGTCAGCCCGAGGCCGGCGCCACCGTATTTGCGCGTCATGCTGGGATCCGCCTGCTGAAACGCGTCGAAGATGGCCGCCTGCTGCTCGGCGGGAATGCCGATCCCCGTGTCGCTAACATCAATTCGCAACGGCTGGCGCGTCAGTTCGTCCACCGACACTCGCATG
>CAZAAF010000347.1:0-5623 GCA_964482575.1 uncultured Verrucomicrobiota bacterium
CGAAACCCGAAACCCGAAACCCGAAACCCGAAACCCGAAACCCGATGATATCCTCGCGTCTGCCATTTTGCTTCCTGGTCACCGTTCTCTCGGGATTCATCGCCTTCACCACGGGCTGTTCCCAGAAGGACGCTCCCCATGGGCCGACGTTCACCTATGCGATGGCGGCCGACCCGCTGACGCTCGATCCGGCGGCGGCGGAAGACCCCCGCAGCCTGAAGGTGCTCACGTGCGTCTGCGAAGGACTGGTCCGCTTCAAGAACGGGACGACGCAGGTCGAACCGTGCCTCGCGGAGACGTGGACGTTGAGTTCCGACGCGCGGACCTGCATCCTCGCCTTGCGCGACAAGGTCAAGTTCCACGACGGCACGGAATTGAACCCGGCCGTTGTCGTGTGGAACTACCAGCGCCTCGCGAACACCAACGCCACGGCCCGCGCCGCCAGTTCCTCCCGGTGGGCCGCGTTTTGCAGCAACATCGACAGTGTCCGCGCGCTGGATGAACAGCGGGTCGAAATCCGGCTGAAGAACCCGAATGCGGCCATGCTCGCGGACCTGGCCATGCCGTCCGCCGCTCTCATCAGCCCGCACGCGCCCAACGATTACGGCGACGCCCTGCCCCGCCATCCGGTCGGCACGGGCCCGTTCCGGTTCCACGAGTGGCGGCCCAACGACCGCGTCGTGCTCGACGTCAACATGGATTACTGGGGCCGGAAGCCGAGGCTCGGTCACGTCGAATTCAAAACCATGCCGGACAGCCACGCGCGGCTCTCCCAACTCCAGACCGGCCAGGTTCATGCCACGGACGGCCTGGACCTCGCGGACATCGCCACCGCGCGCACGGACCGGAATCTCCAGGTGTTCGAAACACCCGGCCTCAATCTGTCCTGGCTCGCCTTCAACTGCCGCAAACCGCCGATGAACCGGCTGGAGTTCCGGCAGGCCGTGGCGATGACCCTCCGGAAAGCCCCCCTGATCGAGTCGGTCTATCACGGCAAAGCCATCGCCGCCACGTGTCCCCTGCCGCCGGCGTTGCGTGCACCCACCCTGAAGGTGGATGACTGGCCGCATGATGTGGAACGCGCCCGCGGCGTGATTGCCCAACTGCAACTCGTGGTGAAACCCGTCACGATTTCCACCAACGACGCGTTCGGCCTGAAAATCACCTTCACCACCAACGTCATCGAACACGTCGATCTGCCCGTGCTGAAACTCCAGGTCTCCTCCGTGCCCCAACCGTATCTGCCCGACCCGGTGCGGGCCGCCGAGTTGATCAAGACCGACCTCGAATCCATCGGCTTGAAGGTCCGGATCTCCGCAAACGACTGGAATACCCACCTCGCAACCCTCCGCAGCGGCGACTACGACCTTGCCCTGCACGGGAAGGTCAGCGCCAACGGCGATTTCGACGACTTCTTCAGCGTCCTCGACCCCGCCACGGTGGCGAGCGAGCCGCCGGTCAACGCCTCCTTCCTGGACGACGCCGAACTGGCCGTGGCGCTCAAGGATGTTCGCGAGCAAGCCCAGCCCACCAAGCGCCTGCAGGCCTGCGTAAGGGCGCTGGCCCTGATCTACGACCGGCTGCCCATCATTCCCCTCGCATACGCCGACGAAACCGTTGTGGCGCGCATCAACGCGCGCGATTTCAAACCCCAGCCGACCCCCGGCGTGCGGCTGGACCCGGTGCGGGTGAAGTAACCCGGTCCGCGGCCGGATTCCGCCGGCAACCCGCGCTGGCCAAAACCGCCGGGAACGGGTACACATGCAGGCTGTGCGTCATGCCGACAACAGGAGCCACCCCATGAAATGGTTTCGTGCCCTTCCCGTCCTCGCCATGGTCCTTCCCGCCGCGCTGGCGGACAACGACCCGCCCGCCCTGCCGTTGAAACCTTCGGACGTGGTCTTCATGGGCGCGTCCGACAAGGCGGCCTACGAAGCCTACGGCGCCACCGTCATTGACTGGGGCGGCCACGCCTGGGGCGACAACGAAAAGCCGAAGGCGGAATTCCGCGCGCGCGTGAAGCTGGCGCAGGACCTCGGCATCCAATACAACGCCGGCATCGGCATGCTCACCGAGTTCGGCGGCATGGTCAAAAGCTGCCCCGAGTACGAGCGCGCCATCTGCCGCACGATCGATGGGAAGCCGGTCACCGTGCCATGGCTTTGGGACCAGAAGGTGGACGGTCAGACAGGCCGGAACTTCTGGTTCTGCAGCAACAGCCCGCTCTACCAGAAATACCTGCGCGACCTGACCGCGCGCGCGATGAGCGCCGCCCCGGACGGGTATCACATTGACGATTTTGGCGGCACCACCGGGGCGATCTGGGGCGGCGCCTGTTATTGCGAGTCCTGTATGGCGCTGTTCCGCGACTACCTGAAACAACACGTCGTGCCCGACACACTGCGCGCGGCCGGCATCGAGTCGCTGGACGGTTTCGATTACGGCAAATGGATCCTGTCCAAACACGCCAGGGACGGCGCGGAGTTCATCAAGAAGCGATATTCCCTGCCGTTCTACACCGAGTATCGGGAGTTCCAGGCACTGGCCGCGGGCAAGGTGGTGCGCGACCTCCAGGAGTACGCCGCCCGATTGCGCGGCAAGCCGCTCGCCCGCAGCGTCAATGGCACGCCGCCGGGCGATCAGGCGTTCGTGGTGCGTCCCCACGTGGACCACTACTCCTGCGAGATCGGCATGGGCGCGCCGGGCCTGGAGTGGGGCGATGTCTCCACCCGGGGCCTGACGACTTCCGCGGCCTTCGTGTACAAGTGCGCCGACATGGCCGGCCGCCGTCTCTCCTGCACCGCCAGCGGCATGAGCTTCGCCTACGTCAAGGAGAAGAACGCCGTCCACCTGTGCCGCTACTGGGTGGCCGAGTCCTACGCGTTCGGCCATTGCTTCATGACGCCGAGCCGGCACCAGTGGTGTTACACGAAGGAAAAAGGCACGCACTGGTACGCCGCCCAACCGGAGGAGTACGCCGACCTCTACCAGTTTGTGCGCAAGCATGCCGCGCTGTTCGATGACTGCGAGCCGGTGGCGCAGGTGGGCGTCGTCTTCAGCAATACCGCCTGGCGCAAAAACAAAAAGGAACCCCAGGCGGCGGCCCATGCGCTGCTGGAGGCCAATGTCCCCTTCGCGCTCGTCGCCGCCGGCGACGCGTTGCTCGACCTGCGGCTCACCCCCGCCCGGCTGGCGTCATTTGAAAAACTCGCCGTGCCGTCCGAACCGATGCTGGATGCGGCCCAACAAAAAGTCCTCGACGAAGCCAGGCCGCCCAGGACGGTGATCGGGAAACGCGCGGACGCCATCCTCGACGGCGTGACGCCGTGGGTCGCCATCGAGCACGCGAAGAACGTGTGGGCGCTGCCACGCCGGAATCCGAGCCGCGCCGGCGCGCCGCTCGTCGTTCACCTGTTGAATCGCAACCACGACTTCGCCGCCGACCGGCCCGTGCCACAGGCCGATGTCGTCCTGCGCCTCCGCGCCCCGCTGATGGGCGGGAAACGCCCGGCGCAGTGCAGGGCGTTCACCGCGGGAAGCGAACCGGTCGCATTGACGGTGGAACCGGATGGCGACGGCGTGCGGATCAAAATCCCCGAACTGAAGCACTGGACCGTCCTGCGGCTGGAATAAACGCGGGCGGCTGGATGTCCCCCGCCCTTCGGGACGCTCACGGCCGTTTGGTGAGCACCATCGTTGAACCGGAACGCTGCATGTCCACCTGATTGAGGAACGTCATGCCAATCAGCGTCTGCCGGAGCTTCTCCGGTCCCCCGTCGATCACCGTGCCCTCCACGTTGCGCAGCACGATGCTCCCCACCTGCACGGAATTCATCGTCACGTGCCAGCCTCCGCATTCGCCGTTGGCGGTGCTCATCCGGATGCGTTTGCCGCGGCTGTAATCGATCCCCATGCGCTTGGCTTCCGTCGCGTTGATCGTGACGGTGCTTGCGCCGGTATCCACCAACGCGCGCGTGGACACGCCATTGATCTGCGCGGTGGTCACAAATTCCCCGTGCGGGCTGGCCGGGATGGACACGGACACCCCCGCGGTCTGTCCCGACCGCAGCGTCATCCGCTTGCCGTCCACCTCGATTTCCGCCGACTCCCGCGTTGCCGAAATCAGACGCACGCCGTCCGGCGATGTCTGGCCCGCGTGCATCCGGCGGAGCACCATGCCGTTGATCATCAAATCGGCATGATCCGTCGAGAGGTTGATCACCGTCACCGTCGTGTCCGCCCGACACGGTCCCGCGAAACACAGCCAGGCACCCGCCAGGACCAGCCCGCGCCTGCACACCGCGGCCGGTTGCAGGAAGCGGAGCAAGGTCGAAAGCAGGATTCCGGATTCCGGTGGAGAAGGACGCAGGGTGTTCATGGCGCGGCCGGACTTTACCAGAACCGTTTCCATTCGGCATTCCGAAAAACGACGGCGGACCCGTTCAAGACGTTTCGGGTCAGTTCCTGAGTTTGTAGAGGGCGACGGCGTTGTCGCTGGCGATCTTGCGCGCGAGATCCGGCGGCAGGACGCTGAGAAACTCCGGCGTCCGCTTCCGCGTCATCGGCGCAAGCCGGGCAAACTCCGCCGCCGGGCTCTGCCCGTGGTAGGCGGTCGAAAGGATGAACTGGTCGTTGCCGATTACAAACCGGCTGGGAAACTCCTGGAACAGCCGCAGCCACTCCGGCTTGAGTTGCCCGTCGCTGGTCAGGGAAAAATTCTCCGGATGATGCGCAGGGCCCATGCGCAGGCTCATGTAAAGATTCGGGTATTGTTGCAGCAGGCGGCGGCTCAACTCCACCGTCCAGTGCCCGAGATTGTCCGAGCCGGCATGGGCCCAGCAGATTTTCGCCTTCGGATTGTGCTTCAGCAGCCGCTCAAAACCGGCGAGGTTGGCCGAAAAGAACCGTGGATTGAGCGGTGAGGTCAGCCAGTCGGGCGCCGCCAGGTCCTGCGCCACCAGGTCGAAGTGGATGTCGATCGGCACATCGTATTGGGCGGCGATGTCGGCCAGCAGGAGCAGCATCGGATGATCGGCGGGAACGCTTTCATAGGGATGGTCCGCGCCATGGAGGGACAGATGATGTGCCGTCATCTCGCCAAAGCCGGAGGCGCCCATGCGCAGGATTTCCCGGGCTTTCTGCTCAAACTCCCGCCGCTGGCTGGCGCTGATGCCGGTCTGCTTGCCGGCCTGCTGCAACAGGCAGTTGAGGCTCCCGCCGCCGCCGAGAAACGCGAACCGGGTGCGGTACGCCCGCAGCGCCGTGACGAAGGCATCGCACTCGTAGTGGACGGTCGCCTGCGGCGGAGGCATGCAGATCATCCGGCTGATGTGATACTGGTCCATCATCTCCACCGCCGCCCGGACCGCGCCGGAAAAATCCCGTCCCTCCGGAACCAGATGATCGTGGACATCCACCCACGGAATCACGGACGCAGTGCGCGACGCCGGGGTCGTGGCCGGGCGCGCGGAGGACGTGCCGCCCGTGGCCTGCGTGCCAGACCCGGCTCGTTCCGGCGAAGCGCCGCTACCGCCCGGGCGCATGTGGAGGATGATCTGTTGGACGAGGTCCTGCTGGTTCTTCTGGAAATCCGCGGCGCTCATCGCGGAGGCACTGTCAAAGA
>CAZAAF010000348.1:0-902 GCA_964482575.1 uncultured Verrucomicrobiota bacterium
TGCACGCGAGTTGTACGCAGCGGGCGCCGATTACGTCAGCCTGCCGCGCCTGAACACCGCCACCGACCTCTTGCCGGCCCTGACGAAACTGGTGGCCGGCGTCACGGACACCGACCGCGAGGCGTTCCAGGCGGCCATCAAACACCGCCACGAAATCATTCCATGAATCGTTACCAACCCTTGCTCGACACCGCTATTGCCGCCGCCCGCGCCGCGGGCGAACTCCAGCGCCGTCATTTCCACCGGCCGTTGCGCGTTACCGCGACGATGCCCCACGACATCAAGCTGGAGCTGGATGTGAAGAGCCAGCGCGTCATTGAGCGCACCCTTCTCCGGCGTTTCCCGCACCACGAAATCCTCGGGGAGGAAGGCACACGGCCGGGCACCATCGGGAAATCTCAAATCTCAAATCCCGGATCCAGAATCCGTTGGGTGATTGATCCCATCGACGGCACGGTCAACTTTTTCTACAACATCCCCGTATTTTGCGTCAGCATCGCCGCGCAGGAATACTGTGGAGCATCGCCCGCGCCCGGCGACTCCGGGTGGAAGACGGTGGTTGGTGTCATCTACGATCCGATGCGCGATGAGATGTTTTTCACGGCGCTCGGCCAGCCCACGCGCCTGAACGGCCGTGTGGTGCGCGCCTCCAAACGCCGCCGGCTTGGCGACACCATCTGCGCCGTCGCGTTCTTCAAGGACAAGGAAACCATCCGGCGCGGCCAGAAGGTGTTTCACGAATTGCTGCCGCGCGTGCGCAAGATGCGCCTGCTGGGCGCCGCGGCGCTCGATCTGGCCTATATCGCCAGCGGACGGTTCGATGCCTACGTCGAGTTTGGCGTCAAGCTGTGGGACATCGCGGCCGGTTTGCTGCTGGTGGAAAACGCCGGCCGCCGCACGCT
>CAZAAF010000348.1:912-5620 GCA_964482575.1 uncultured Verrucomicrobiota bacterium
GCGTGAAATGTGAAACGTGAAGCGCAAAACGTAACTCGTGATTCGCAGTCAGGAACACATTTCGTTTCGAGTGTCCGTCTGGCGCTCGCGACCGGCCACCCATCACGCTTCGCGTTTTACGTTTTACGATTCCCTCACCATCCCATCAGCCGCACAATGGCGGTCTTGAGCAGCGTCTCCACCACCGCCGCCTCACTGTGCGTCAGCGGCACCGCCACCTTCTTCACCGCCTTGGTCGCCACGTCCTGATGGGACATGCGGACGAAGTACGGCGCGCGGTCCGGCGCGTCCTGCGAGGTCAGTTCGAACGCGCTGTTGGACTTCTCCGTCTTGTGAAACAGCTTGGCCTCCGGCGCGCGCCCCTCCAGCACCGCCAGCGCGGCGCCGAGGTCGGACAATCCCCACTTCATGGTGATCTTCTTTTCCCAGTCGAACTGCTTCTCGCCCGACTGGTTGGCGCCGTCCACGAACACCGCCCCCTTTTCGCGGTTCAACTCAAACCGCACCACGGCGCCGTTGCCGCGCGCGTTGGGCTTGTAGATGGCGTATTCGGGGAGACGATCCTTGCTGCGGGGCTTCTCTGTCGATGGTTCCATGTTACACCTCCGCCGGTATTCTCGACGCTGGCGGCGGAATCGTCAAGTCCGGCGCCGTGGCGGCTTTCGCGCTTGTCAGCCCATCCGCGCTTCAATTCCCTCTCGACACCGCGCGATGAGAGCGACACCATCGCGGACGGAGACGACGAACCATGCAAGATGCCCTTCCTTTTATTCTGCTGGTGGCCGGACTGATCATCGGTGGTCTGGCCGGGTTCATCCTCGCCGCCCGTAAGGGGCGCGAGGCGCAGGCGCGCGCCGATGCGGCGGGTCGCATCGAGGCGGAATTGCGCACCCAGATCCAGCAGCGCGATGTGGAACTGGCCTCCACCCGCGGCACGCTGGCCGCCGAGCAACAGGGGCGCGTGGCCGCCGAAACGAAGGAGCAGAACGCCGCATCCCGCCTCGTCGAACAGCAACAGCAGCAGGCGCAGGCGCTCGCTGACTTCAAAGCCGGGCAGGACAAGGCGCTGGTGGATTTGCGCGAAGCCTTCACGGCGCTTTCCGCCCGGGCGCTGAAGGAATCGCAGCCGGAATTCCTGCGGCTCGCAAACGAAACGTTCGCCAAGTTGACCGAGACGGCCAAGGGAGACCTCAAGGCCCGCCAGGAAGCCATCGCCGGCATCGTCGCGCCGCTCAAGGACCAGTTGGCCGAATATCAAAAACGGCTGCAGACGGCGGAGCAGAAACAGACCGAGACGCTCGGCGCGGTCCGCCAGCAGCTCGATACGCTCCAGAACCAGAGCCAATCGCTCGCCAGCGAGACCAACCAGCTCCGACGCGTGCTCAGCTCCGGTCAGGCGCGCGGCCGGTGGGGCGAGGAGACGCTCCGGCGCGTCGTCGAGGCGGCGGGCATGAGCCCCCATTGCGATTTTCTGGAACAAACGGCGGCAGGCGACTCGCGCCCCGACATGCTGGTCAAACTGCCCGGCGACCGTGTCATCATTGTGGATTCGAAGGTGCCGGACCTGGACTTTCTGGCCACGCTCGGTACCGCGGACGAAACCACGCGCCGCGAGAAGCTGACCGCACATGCCGCGAAGCTCAAGGGCACCCTCCGCGACCTCGCCGCGCGGAATTATCCGAAACAGTTTCCCGCCGCGCTGGACAAGGTGGTGCTGTTCGTGCCGGCGGAATCCCTGCTCAGCGCCGCGCTGGAGGGCGACCCGAACCTGATCGTGGACGCCGCCGGGCAGAACATCCTGCTCGCGACGCCGTCGTCGCTCATTGCGTTGCTCTATGCGGTGGCCATGAGCTGGCAGCAGGACGCGCAAACGCGGAACGCGCGCGAGATCGGCGAGGCGGGCAAGGAGTTGTTCGAGCGCGTGACGAAGTTCATCGAGCACTTCAGCGGCATCCGTGAAGGGCTGGAGAAGGCCGGCAAGGCGTTCGACAATGCGCTCGGTTCCTATGAGCGCCGCGTGCGGCCCAGCGGCGAGAAGTTGATCTAGCTCGCCGGCGGTCTGGCGGAGGCGGAGTTGCCGGAGATCAAGCCGGCGGACACCGCGCTGCGTCCGCTGCCGGAAGGGAAGTAGCGCCAGCATCCCTGCCGGCGTTGTTTATTCACGATGCGGGTGGCCGGCAGGATGCCGGCGCCACCTCACTGGAAGCACTTCCACAACTCCTCGGCGAACAGCCGGTGGCCGCGGTCGTCGGGGTGATTGATGGTGTTGTGCAACAGTGTCAGGTAGGGCAGTCCTTCCTTCCAAAGATGTTCCCAGCGCGCCGCGGCGTCGGCCAGCGCGAGCTGGTGCTTGTTGGCAAACTCGCGCAGCATCAACACATAAGGCCGCCGTTCCACTTCGCGCATGCCTTTGAACCCCATCATCTTCCACATCGTGAAGTGCGGGGTGATGAGAATCAGTTCCGCGCTGATGCCGTGCGCGCGCTTGAGGATGTCGTTGTAATAGTCATCGAACACCGCCGGCGGCAGGCCGGCGTCGTTGACGAACTCCAGCGTGACGAGGTCGGGTTTGGCGTCCGCGATGCGCTGCCAGGTCACGCCCGTTTCCTGCCACGGCTTGTTGCGATAGAGGAACTTCTCCGGATAGAGCCATTGCCGGCTCGCGGAACCGCCTGCGCTGATGTTCTGCATCTCGATCTTCGCCTGCGGGAACCGCTCGCGCAGTCCGGCGGCAAACACATCCGAATAGCGAAGCTCCGGCTTCGAGGCATTCCCGCCGGCGGTGACCGAGTCGCCCCAGCAGACGATCTTCACCGCACCGCCGGCCTTCAGCTTCGCAAGCGTCTTCGGAATGCGGCCCGCCGTTGTGCCGGTGACGGCTTGGGCCGCAGTTTCCAGGATCGGGTAAATCTGGTCGCTCTTCACTTCCATGTCGCGATAGTTCACGAACACGTGCGCGATGGCTGTGCAACCCGCGTCGGCCTCCGGCGGCACGGGCGCGCTGATGTGCGGCTCACCTTGTTTCAACGCCGCTGTGCCGTCCGCGCGGACCTGGACCGTGTCCATCCGCAGCAACGAGTACCGGTAACTCGCAACGACCGTGTCCTGGAGGGTTACGCAACTGTTCGTCCCGATGCCGACGTGAGCCCACGCGGCATCCAGAAAATAGTCGTTGCCCTCCTTGAGGAGCGCGCCGCCCTTGGTGCGGCGGATTTCCAGCGAGCCGGGCACGAACGACCCGCAGGCGTTCACATCGCGGGCGTTGCAGGCGTGCAGGCGCGTGCCCTTGGCCCAGCCGGCGGGTTTGTCGGCGGAGAGTTTGACCGGTTCGTCGGTGGCCGTAAGAACCGGCGCGGGCGCCACCGTGAGCGTGGCGGGTTGCGTGACCTTTACCGCCCGGTAGTCACCGGCGGGCACGAGCACCGCGTTGCCCTTGGCCTGGATCTCCGCACCGTGGAGAAGTGCGGCCGGAACAACCGACATCAGGAGGATGGACCATCCGACATTATTTTTCATAGTTCGCCTTTTCCATTGCCAGCCGGGACATGAGTCGCGCCGGTGCGTTGAAACGGCCGCCCGCATCAGATATTGAAGAAACTGCGGATACTGCGCAGGAGGACGGCGGCATAATCATTGCGGGGCGCGGTCGTTCCGGCGGCCTGTTGCTGCTGCTTGAGAATGTCGTCGGTCGCGAGACGCCGCTCGGCCACCAGCCGGCTCATCGATTCGGCCAGCGCCGGTTGTTGCTGCAGTACCGGCTCCAGCGCCTCCTTGCCGATCTCCAGCAGGCGCAGGTCGCTCTCGGCCACAATCGTCGCACTGCGCGGCGCACCGGTCAGCAGCGACATCTCGCCGAACGTCTCGCCCGTCTTGAGCGTGACGGCCACCGTTTCCTCGTGTCCGTCCTGGGCGACGCGGACCGAGGCCTCGCCCCGGACGATCAGGAACAACGAATGGCCTGCCTCGCCCCGGCGGATGACGATTTCGCCCCGGCCGAAGCGCACCATCTTGCCGCGCCGGGCCAGCATCGCGATCTGGTCATCGTCGAGCGGTTTGAACAATCCCTCCGCGCGTAACGCGCGTGCGGCATCGGCCCGGCGCTGCTGCTCGACCTCGTCCGCCTCGGGAGGCTGATGCATGTAGACGTCGCGGATGGGAAAGGGGATGTTCATCCGCGCGCGGCGCAGCGCGTACCAGATGTTGGTCATCACGTCGCTGAGGATGTCGTCCGATGCCGCGCGATTCTCCACCCAGAACTTGACCTCGTAATTGATGGCGGAATCGCCGAACTGCTTCAACCGGATGCGCGGTTCGTGCGCGAGGACGCCGGGGGTGCCCTGCACGGCCTGGTGCAGGACGCTTTTCACGTCATTGGGCGGGGCGCTGTATTCGACGCCGACGGAGCACTTCAGCGCGTGCGCGCGGTTCGGGAAATGGTAATTGGTGATGTTCTGCTTGGTGATGTTGCCGTTGGGGATGATGAGATAGTTGTCGTCCCGGGTGCGCAGGCGCGTGGCGCGCCAGTTGATCTCGATGACCTCGCCATCCGTGTCGCCCGCCCAGATCCAGTCGCCGATGTCGAACGGTTTCTCCAGGTTCAGCGCGATGCCCGCCACCACGTCGCCCAGGAGATTCTGGAGCGCGAAGCCGAGCACGACGGCCACGATGCCCGACGCGGTGAGCAGCGCGCCGATGTGCTGGCCGTAAA
>CAZAAF010000349.1:0-5618 GCA_964482575.1 uncultured Verrucomicrobiota bacterium
ATCCCACGCTCCAGGAGGCCGTGAAGCACATGGCGCGCGTCCGCACGGAAGGCTACCGGCCCCACAAGGCCTCGCACGAGGTTTACAACCAGTTGTACGTCGAATACGAGAAGCTGCACGACTACTTTGGCCGGGGTTCCAACCCGGTGCTCAAGACACTGAAACGACTTAAAAACGGCGCCGCGTAAACGGTCGCACGGGCGGCCCTGACGTTTTGGCTTGCCCACGAGCGAGGCGGAGGCGCATAATTCGACGACAATTCGAAAAAGCTATCATGCCTAAGCTTGTTCTCCTCGTTGAAGGGAAGCCGGCGAACGAGTATCCGCTCGCCGGGAGTCCCGTGACGGTCGGCCGCGCGGCCGACAATACCATCCAGATTAACGACGATTCGGTGTCCAGCCACCACGCGGAGTTGACCGCGGAAGGGGATGGCTTCGTGTTGCGCGACATCGGGTCCACCAACGGCACGAAGGTCAATGCCGAACCGCTGCCGGCCAATCAACCCCGCAAGCTGACCGGGGGCGAAGTGGTGAGGTTTGGCGGCATCGAGTGCCGCTACGACAGCGAGGGCAAGCGGCCCAGCAGCAAGCCCCTGCCGCCGGTGAAGGCCGGCTTGGACCTCAAGAATCCCACCGCCACGCGTCCCAGCACCGTTTTTCAAAACGTCTCGCCGTTCAAAAAGAAGGGCGACAAGTCCAGCCGCATCATCCAGGTCATTATCGCCGTGTTGGCGACCGGTGCGCTCGGCTGTTTCATCTTCCTGCTCTGGAAATTCCTCCAGCAGCACTGAACCGCGGTCCAGTAGCACGTCCGAATCAACCATCAACGGAGAATTCTATGGCTAGACCTGTCACACTCTGTGCCGGCCAGTGGGCCGACCTTCCCTTTGACGTCCTTTGCCAGAAGGCCAAGTCGTTCGGCTACGACGGCATCGAAATTCCCTGCTGGGGCGATCATCTCGAAGTCATCAAGGCCGCGAAGGACAAGGCCTATTGTGACAGCCGCCATGAAATCCTCGCCCGCCATGGTCTCAAGACCTGGGCCATCTCCTGCCACCTCGTCGGCCAGGCTGTGTGCGACCAGATCGACGAGCGCCACAAGTCCATCCTCCCCGCCCACGTGTGGGGCGACGGCAAGCCCGACGGCGTCCGCAAGCGGGCGGCCGAGGAAATGGTCCGCGCCGCGCAGGCCGCGAAGAATCTCGGCGTGAAGGTCGTCAACGGTTTCACCGGGTCCAGCATCTGGCCCTACCTCTACAGCTTCCCGCCCGTCCCGCAGGCGTGGATCGACAAGGGCTATGAGGACTTTGCCACCCGCTGGAAGCCGATCCTCGACGAGTTCAAGAAGCTCGGCATCCGGTTCGCGCTCGAGGTCCATCCGACGGAGATCGCGTTCGACATCGCGAGCACCGAGCGCGCCATCGAGGCCATCGGCGGCCACCCGGCGTTCGGCTTCAACTACGACCCGAGCCACCTCGGTTACCAGGGCGTGGACTACGTCAAGTTCATCCGCCGTTTCGGCGACCGCATCTTCCACTGCCACATGAAGGACGTGTGGTGGGGCCACGGCGACGGCACGGTCGGCGTGTTCGGCGGCCATATCAACTTCGGCGATGCCCGCCGTTTCTGGGACTTCCGGTCCCTCGGCCACGGCGACATCAACTTCGAGGAGATCATCGTCGCCCTCAACGACGTCAACTATCAGGGCCCGCTCAGCGTCGAGTGGGAGGACAGCCGCATGGACCGCGAGCACGGCGCGAAGGAAGCCTGCGCGTTCGTCCGGAAGGTGGACTTCCCCCGCAGCGGCCGCGCCTTCGACGCCTCGTTCGACAAGGAAGAGCAGAAGCAGAAGAAGAAGTAGGCGTCGCGGCTTGAAACACTTTCCGCCAGCCCGGACGGCAGCGTCCCGGCTGGCGGAATTTTTTCGGGCCGTCCCCGTCCCCGTCGCTTGCTATGTCCGAACGTGGTGAGGAGAACTCCATCAACCCGGCGTTGACGCGTCCGGGTGCATGGGAATTTCCACGAGCACGTCGTCGGCGAAGGTGGATCGCGGCCTCCGGACGCGATGGATACAGGCGCGAGAGAAGCTCGATTCACGCGCTCTGATTTCACTTCTCAATCCCCGTAGCCGCCGACGTGAGGAGGCGGCCAGACCGTGACGATAAGGGGAACCGTACGCATGGCAGACGGAGACTGGCAGCGCACGTATCCACCCACCTGCACCGGCCAGCCGTCCTTCGCAAAAACAACGCCGGCTATTGGCACAGCGGCCCCGCATCGCGTAGAATAGGCGGTCATGAAACCGTTCATCCTTTCATTGACGTTGCTGGCCGCGGTGACCACCGCCCTGGGTGACGACAAGCCCGCGGCCCCGGCCAAACCCGGAGGTTCCGCCATGACCAATCAAGTTAACAAGACCGACGCCGAGTGGAAGAAGATCCTCACGCCCGAACAGTATCGCGTGCTGCGCGAGAAGGGCACCGAGCGCGCGTTCACCGGCGAATACTGGAACACCAAGGACGCGGGCACCTACTGTTGCGCCGCCTGCGGCGCGGAACTGTTCACGTCGGACACCAAGTTCGATTCCCACTGCGGCTGGCCGAGCTTTTTCGCGGCGCTCGCCGGGGAGCGCGTCCGCCTCCAGCCCGATCACAGCCACGGCATGATCCGCACGGAAGTCCTTTGCGCCCATTGCGGCGGCCATCTCGGCCATTTGTTCGATGACGGTCCCGCGCCCACCGGCCAGCGCTACTGCATCAACTCGGTGTCCATCAAGCTGGTGAAGAAGAAAGAGGCGAAGAAGGAAGCCAAGTAATCACCCCGGCAGGAATCCTGTAGCGACGGGGTCTCCGACCGCCGAAGGCATTCCCTACCGGGAGTGGCGATCTCCGGATCGCCGAAACAACCCTCCGTGACCGGCGGTTATGCGACTGCTGTCTTCGGACTGAAATGGTCCGGGGAATCCCAACGGGATTCCATCCCTCAGCCCAGGGTTGGCCGGTCTTCCGGCCTACCCTGGGTCACCGTCACAACGATATCCACAACCCTGAAAGCGGTTGAATCCAGACAGGGAATGGATGCGACCCCTTCGGGGTGGAAGGAGGCTTGTCGTTGGACCCGGCGTAGGCCGGAGACTTGTCACGTTCCACGTGAACCGGCCAACGCCGGGCTGAGTGATTTCCACCCCGTTGGGGTGGGGAGGTCGGGACTGACATGTAACCGGCAGCATACGACCCTGAACACTTCCGGGGCAGGCCACCGAATAACCCGGAAGCGCGGCATTCTTGTCGCCTTTTCCGGCGGACACTGTTCAAGCTGCCGTCACTTTTTCGGAGAGGAAGTCGTCGTCGGTTTGGCAACCGGCGTCGTGGGTTGCGGTGTGGTGCTCCTGGCTTGCGGGGTGGACGGGGATTTGGGCGGGCTCGTCGCTGTTTTCTTCACCGTGACGGCTTTCGCCGGGCGGTTGATCGTGATCAATCCCGCGGGAATGAACTCGACCATCGGCACAATCACCACCGTCGTGTTGTTCTCCGGCAGCCACACCCAGCCGAGCTGCGGATCGAACACCCAGTGACCCATCAGGGGAGTTTGCACCATTGGCGGAGGCGATGGAGTTGACGATGGCGATGCAGGCGTGGCGGCCAGCGGGTCCATGGGCACCGGGCCATCCACCGCATCGGCCACCACCGTGTCCAGCGAGGGCGGCTCGGGCGGATTGGCGGGGGCTTCGGGCGGCGTTTCACTCGCGGGCGGTGGAGAGGACGGTGGCAGGGAAAGTGCGACCGCGATCATGGCCATCGCCTCGCTCAGGGTGGATTCCGTTGCCGACGGAGACGGCGGCGCTGCGGGCCTGGGACGAAGCGCGCCCGGCGGAGGATTGGTGATGGAAATCGCCGCCGCCGCTTTCCTGGGAGCGGGCGGGGATTCCGGCGCGAGTGTGCGGACGAACGATCCCAGCATCCCCAGGAAAAGCCCGAAGCCGAACAACAGCACGCCGCAAATGATGGCCGTGACGCGATTCATGCCAACCACCGTCGCCCGATCCCCATCCGCTCCGGATATCATGCCTCATCCGTCCGCGAATGGCAATGTCGCGCCACAGGACGGGCTCGCCTCAAAAAGAATGGCGCGAGCCCGAAGGCCCGCGCCATTCCAACGGAATTCCGTGGCGCCTACTTCAGCGCCTTCTTGAGGAACTTCAGGCCCTTCACCGCGATCTCCTCGCGGCTCGGCTCGATCTTCCGCCAGATCGCCGCGGCGCGTGCGATGACCTTCACGTCCTGCGTGAACGACTCGATGACCACATCGCCATCATAGCGCACCGCCTTCAGCGCCTTGGCGATGCCCGGCCAGTCAATCTGGTCGCCGCCCGGCGTGCCGCGGTCGCTGCCGCAGGCGTGGAAATGCCCGATCAACTTCCCGGCCTTGCGGATGGCGGCGGGCTGGTCCTTCTGCTCGATGTTCATGTGGAACGTGTCGAGGTGCAGCTTCAACACCGGGCTGCCCACGTCGCGGACCATCTTCATCGCCTGGTCCACCGTGTTGATGAAATCGGTCTCGAAGCGGTTCAACGGTTCCATGCAAATCTGCCGGCCGCGTTGTTCGGCATAGGCGCACAGCTCGCGGAGATGCTTCACCACCGTCGCCCACTGCTTCTTGTATGCATACGCCGGCACGGCGTCCGCGCGGCCCACCGACGAATAGACCGGCCCGATCAGCGACGGGCAGCCGAGCACCACCATTTGGTCAAGCAACTGCTTCATGTACTTCATCGCCGTCTGCTGCTGCTCCTTGGTGCCGCGCAGGTCGCGGTCGGGACCGAGGCAGGCGCAGACCGAGCCGCACGCGAGGCCGTGCTTGTCCAGCTCCGCCTTCACGAACGCCGGGTCGATGTGCGACGGGTCCTCGATGGCAATCTCGACGGTCTGGAATCCCCAGCGCTTGAAGGTCTTGAAGAGCTTGGTGCTCTCGTTGGTGAAGGGCGACGTGAACAGAAAGGTGTTGATGCCGAATCTCATGGTGACGACGGTTCCGTTTGTGCCGAAGGGCCGGCGGGCGGTTGTGTTCCGCGTGCCGCGGACCGTTCCGGCGGTCCGCAGTTCGCCGCGCCCTGGTGGCGGCTGCGCCGCGTTTGTAGGCCCATTGCGCCCGAAAGGCAAGCGGAAGGAAAGAGGGCAAAACCCGAATGTCCTGCGCGAGCTGCGGTTGACCCCACCGCATGGTCAGGTGGCGTGTTTGGATTTGGATCGTCTGGCGGAAGCGGGTTTCCCGCCGGGCGGAGGCGCTTTGACAGTCCAGATCGAGGTGAAGTCAGGATTGACGACAATTTCGTCAGTGGAATGGAGCCGATACTCGCCGGGAGCCGCCGGAAGAAAAGCCCCAGGATCGGGTGGAAGTTTGTAGTCTTCTCCCGTGGCAAGGCGAATATGGATGCAGTTGTCGATGGCGGTGACGCGTCCGTGAACCTGTTGATGTGCGATCACCTTCTCAGTGTGATCGACCCGGGTGATGTCGACCAGGACGTGCTTGCCGATAAGTTCCTCGGCAGTCGTTTTGTGTTTTTCGGGCATGTCGATGGATGCGGTTCTGCCTTCTGGCTTGAGCCCGGATTACTCGCAC
>CAZAAF010000350.1:0-5602 GCA_964482575.1 uncultured Verrucomicrobiota bacterium
GTCGCGCCAACGCCTACGACAACGTCGCATCCCCCGATGGCATGAAGGATTTCTGCGGGTTAATGCCGTGTCCGACGGCGGCAGCCCGCGTGTTCGACTTCTCGCGGATTGATTTTGGATGGGTGGGGCGTTTCGGCCGGGCCAACATCGGTTGTGCGAGTCCGGATATCTACGAATACATTGCCAGTCGCGCGGCCGCCTGGGATTGTCCGCTGTCGCTTCACGTGTCGCTGGAGGATTTCCAAACGAATCCCCGCGCCGGGGACTGCCTGGCGGTCCTCAAGACGTGGGAGGATGCCCGGCTGGGGGATTATCTGTCCGACGCGGACCGCCGCCGGTTGCGGAACGTCGCTCCAGAGGACGCCCACTACGTTTCTTGTTTCGAGCAGCGCGTCATGTACCAGAACGCGCGCGACAGGCGGAATCTGACCCCCGCCCAGGAGCGCATCCTGGCTGACCGGCGCGAGCACCACTTGTTCGTTAACGAGCAGGGGCGCCATGAGTTGGTGGACATCGAGGAGGTGGATGGTGTCGCCCAGGTCGCCATCAGGGCCTTTGTGTTTCACCGGGCGGACAAACCGGGCGAGACGTGGGTTCTTGCCTGGGCGGTGGACGGCGAACGACGTCTCCGGGTGCCTGCGAAGAACGTGGTCGCGATGCGCCCGTTTGGCACGCCGCTTCCCTGTGCGGCCGGTGGCGACTCGTCCGAAGTCGTCGTGGGATCGCGCACGTATCTGGTTTTTGCCGGTGCGGACACGCAGCAGGTCAGGCAATTCCTTGGGGGAACACGCGTTGTCCATTAGAGGTTCTGTTCTTAAATAATCGAAAAGCGGGATGAGCATGAAACAATTTAATCTGACGGGCCGTACGGCGTTGGTCACGGGTTCTTCGCGCGGTATTGGCCGCGCCATGGCGGTGGGATTGGCCGAGGCCGGGGCGGTGGTGGCCGTGCACGGCATCCAGCCGGCCGCAGCGCTCGAGGAGTCGCTCGCCGAGGTGCGGGCGCTGTCACCGCGCAGTGTGGCGGTGACGGGCGACCTGGGCCGGCCCGACGTCCCTGCGCGCATCCTCCACGAGGCGGCCGCGGCGCTGGGCGGGATCGACATCCTGGTGGCCAACGCGTCCATCCAGATTCGCAAGCCGTGGGCGGAGGTGACCCAGGAGGAGGCCGCGCAACAGATGCAGGCCAATTTCCACGCGACGTTGCAGATGATTCAGGCGGCCGTGCCGGCCATGCGCGCGAAAAAATGGGGGCGCATCCTGACGATTGGCAGCGTCCAGCAACAACGCCCGCATCCGGACATGATCGTTTATGCGGCCAGCAAGTCGGCCCAGGAGAGCCTCGTGCGCAACCTCGCCAAACAACTTGGTCCCGACGGCATCACGGTCAACAACCTGGCGCCCGGCGTCATCGTGACCGACCGCAACACCGCCGCGCTGGCCGACCCGGCCTACGCCGGGCGCGTTCGCAACGCGATCCCGCTGCACGAGTTTGGCGCGCCCTCCGACTGCGTCGGGGCCGCGCTGCTGCTTTGTTCGGACGCGGGACGCTACATCACCGGCGTGGACCTGCTGGTGGATGGCGGCATGCACCTTTGAGGGTTGGAGAGATGGAAACACAAATCGAAGTTACTTGGAACCTATGAACAACGAGAACCTGCTGCAAAAAGAAGCCAAGATGATGAAACTGGAGAAACTCATCGCCCAGCGCGAGGGGATTTCGACCCAGCCGTTCCCGGTGCCCGTCAAGGAACTACTCAAACGATATGAGCAGCTCTACACGGGCGCCATCAGCGATGTGCTGCGTGAGTTCTGCCTGCTCGACCAGTCGTTGCCGGGCCACCTGCGCCCGTTGCGCGACAGCGACGTGGTGGCCGGCATCGCATTCACCGTCAAGAGCGCGCCCAACGTGAAAATTACCGGCGAGATGACCTTTCGCACCCAGATGCTGGACGAGATGGGGGCGGACACGTTCGTGGTGTGGGACACCTCCAACGACGAGAAGGCCACGCTGTGGGGTGGGGTGATGACCGCCACCGCCTATGGCAAGGGCGTGAAGGCGGCGTGCATTGACGGCGGCATCCGCGACACGAAGCAGATTCTGGAGAAGCCGTTCCCGGTCTATTACAAGTACCGCATCCCAAACGGCTCGCTCGGCCGCTGTCTCATCACGCACTACCAGGTGCCGATCAAGATCGGCGACGTGGTGATCAAGCCGGGCGACGTGATCTTCGCGGACTGTGACGGGGTCGTGTGCGTCCCGCACGACATTGCCTACGACGTGCTGGTGCGCGCCGAGGAAATCCGCGCCAACGAGAAGAAGATCTTCGGCTGGGTCGCCGAGGGCCAGAGCATTCACCAGATCACGGAAAAAGGCGGATATTTTTGATGGGACGGTTTCCGGGCTTCCGGGGAATCCGGCGAAGGTCCCCGGTTGCCCGCGGCCATGAGTCCGTGCGCGAAGCGGAGCGGATGGCCGCCAACTGCGGACGAAAGAGGGCACGATAAGAGCAACTGCATTTGGTTTGTCAGTGATGTTGGGCGCGGCGTCGGTGGCGCTGGCGGCGGACGGGACGCCGCAGGCTTCCGCCGTGCGGCCGGCTTGGTCCGTGCGGGAATGGCAGGGAATGCCCGCATTGTGGAAGGACGACCGGCCGGTCACCTCGATGATATTCTGGCAGTGGAAGCCGGAAGCCTATGAGGTCGAACAGTTCTCGGCCGCTGGGCTCTCCCTTTTCAGTTTCTTCGGGTCGTTCCAGCACTATGACCATCCGTATTGGAAACCGGACGGCCGCGTCGAGCCCGGGTTCCAGGACGCCGAGATACGGAAGCTGCTTTCGTACAATCCCCGCGCGTACTTCTTGCCGCGCCTGTTTGCGGCGGCGCCAGACTGGTGGATCCAGGCCAACCCCGGCGAACAGTGCCGGTACTCCGGCGGGCCGACCAACAAGCTGCGCGAGTCCTTCGCGTCGCTGAAGTGCCGGGAGGAGATGGGGCGGGCGTACCGCCTCGCCGTGAGGCATCTGCTGGAGGCCGACTACGGCCGGCGGTTGATGGGCATCCATGTGACCAACGGACCCTGGGGTGAGAATTTCCACTGGGACGCCTATTTCTCACAGGCCAGACCGCCGGTCGCGTCCGATGTCTCCGAACCGATGCGCCTGCGGTTGATCAAATACCTGCGCACCAAGTACGGCGACGATCCCGTCCGCCTGCGCGCGGCATGGAAGGACGGCACGCTGACCTTTGAAACCGGGCAGGTGCCCGGGGTGGAGCAACGCCTCCGGACGACCGCGGGGGCCTGGCGCGACCCGCAGCAGTCGCGGGCCGTGATGGACTACTTCGAGTGCCACAACGAGGTGGCGGTGGAGATGGTTGACCACTACTGCCGGATCGTCAAGGAGGAGAGCCGCGGCACCCTGCCGACCGCGGTGTTCTTCGGCTACACGATGGACGAGAACTGGCCCATCGAGTCGGACCATCGCGGCATCGGCAAGCTGCTGCACCTGGACAGCGTGGACATGCTCTCCGCGCCGCACACCTACTACCGCCGCGCCCTGGGGGATGATGGCGAGATGCGCCAGTATCTGGCCAGTGCCGCGTTGCACGGCAAACTCTTCATCGACGAGGGCGATGACCAGACATACCTCGAGAAACGCAAGGCCCGGCCAGATCACCGGTGCCATGTCAATACGGTGGAAGAGACGCAGGCGTTGCTCTACCGCGAGTTCGGCAACACGGTGACGCATGGGGTCGGGCTTTGGTACATGGATCTCAACGGCGGCTGGTTCCGCGACCCGGCGCTGGTGGACACGGTCGGCCGGATGAAGAAATGGGCGGACGTCGCGATGACCTGCTCCCGCCGGCGCAATGCGCAGGTGGCCGTCATTTCCGCGCCGGAGAGCGAGTTCTATCTCGGCTACCGGAGGACGCCCGCAAATGAGATTTCCTACGGCCTGTATCACGATCAAATGGGCGAGTTTTATCGCACCGGTGCGCCGTTCGACTGGTATCTGATTGACGATCTCGCCGCGATTCGTGACCGGGGCTACAAGGTGGTCGTCTTCCTGGATTGTTTCTATCTGACCGACCCGCAGCGGAAGGCGGTCGAGGCGTTGCGGTCGGAGGACCGGACACTGCTCTGGTTCTACGCGCCCGGGTACGCCTCGCAGGAAAACCTGTCGCTGACGCGAATGGAGTCGCTCACCGGCTTCGGCCTGGAGCCGGCGGACGAGGGGATGCTGCAGGGCGTGTTGACTTCCTCCGGCAGGACCGTTGGTATCGCGAAGCGGCAGAAGAGCCTGTTTACGGTGCGCCCCGGCGAAGGCGTTCGCGGCCTGGCTCGGGGGACGGACGCCTTGAAGGACAGGACTGTGATGGCGCTAAAAAAACATCCGGGATGGACGTCGGTCTTCTCCGCGATCCCGGGGGTGACTTCCGATCGGTTACGGGACCTGTACCGCCAGGCCGGTGTCCATGTGTACACCGACAGCGGGGATGTGCTTTCGGCGAACGAGTCGTGGTTGATGCTCCATACGCGGACGGCGAGGTCCCGGCAGATTACGCTACCCCGGATGTGCCGGAAGGTCACGGAAATCACAACCGAACGGGTGATCGGGGAGAACATCCGCACCTTCACGATCGATCTGCCGCGGTATTCCACGGCGGTGTTCCTGATGGAATGAACCCGATGAGTTTACGGCAATGAAGAAGGAGACAACGATGATGACAAAATGTATCCAATGGGTGGGGCTGTCGGTGATGACGGTTCTGATGACATTCGCGGCCGACACGGTGCCGTTGAGCCAACAACAGACGCGGACCTCGCCCGAGTGGCTGACCCGCGGCGTGATGTACCAGATCTGGTTGCGCGGGTTCACGCCCGAGGGCACGCTGCGCGCGGCGACGAAACGGCTGCCTTCCGTGGCCGAACTCGGCGCGACCATCCTCTATCTCGGCCCCGTCTGTCTGCAGGATGATGATATGCGGCCGGAGTTCTGGAGCAACCGCCAGAAGGCCTCCGGCACGAACAACCCGCGGAATCCGTATCGCATCAAGGATTACAACCGCGTGGACCCGTAATATGGCAGCGAGGCGGACCTGCACGCCTTCATCACCACCGCGCACAAGCTCGGCATGCGCGTCTTGATGGACCTCGTCTATTTCCACTGCGGCCCCACGTCGGTGTTGATCAAGCATCCCGAGTACTTCAAGCACGATGCGTCCGGGAAGATCTCGACCGGCGAGTGGCATTTCCCCGTCCTGAACTTCGAGAGCCGCCAGCTTCGCGAGCATCTCTGGGCGAACATGGCGCATTGGGTGAAGGACTTTGACGTGGATGGTTTCCGCAGCGACGTGGCGGACGCGGTGCCGCTGGATTTCTGGGAGGAGGCGCGCGAACGGCTGCAACCCCTCCGGGCCGACCTCGTGATGCTGGCCGAGGGGCAGGGGAAGAAGGATACGCTCAAGGCGTTCGACATCATCTACAGCTTCTCGTGGCTCAACGCCGTGCAGGCCGTGTTCAGCCGCGGCGAGCCGGTGGCGTCCTTGCGCACGCTCTGGCAGCGGATGCGCGACGAGCGTCCCCGGGGCACGCTGCTCA
>CAZAAF010000351.1:0-4515 GCA_964482575.1 uncultured Verrucomicrobiota bacterium
AGTTCATTTACGTCGGCGTGGTCCTGTGGGAGGGCTGGCGGATTCTCCAGATGGGCATCGTCTACAGCCGTTTCCTTCAGCAGATGATGAGCTAGGACCTCATTTCCGGACGGTCTCGTGATGCACGAGGTCCGCCAGCGGCCGACGTTCGCGCGGTTTGGCCGATTCGGCGGGATGGCCGAGGGGCAGCAACGCCACGGGACACCAGGACGCCGGCGCGCCGAGCAACCCGGTGATGGCCTTTTGTCCATACGCCGCAATCCAGCAACTGCCGAGCCCCAGGGCGGCGGCGGTGAGGTGTGCGTAGTCGCAGGCAATGGACGCATCCTCGTGGCTGTACACCGCCGCGGCTTCGTCACCAACTTTGCCCCGGTTGCGATCGGGGTTGGCGAAAAACACCAGCACCACGGGAGCCGTGGCGACAAACATCTGGTTGAAGCAGATTTTGGCCAGTTGTTCCTTGCGTGCCGCCTCGCGCACCACCACGACCTCGAACGCCTGGGCGTTGAACGCCGACGGCGCGCCGTTGACCGCTTCCAGAATCGTCTTCAGAGTGGCGTCGTCCACCGGTGTGGACTGGTACGACCGCACCGAAAACCGCTTCTGCATGACATCGAAAAATTCCATGGGACCTGTTTCCTTCCGTTGGGGAACAGTGTTAACGAACCCGGGGACCGGCGTCGAGCAAACAAGCGGTTGGGAACCCGGGCGGCCGGAATCTGTCACACCAAGAGACGGGTTTTGCCAGCCCGGCGTGCCCACCGTCACGGTCGCGGGGCGGAGGAGGGGGAACGTCCGGCTTGCATGGCTTCGAGCTTCTGAAGCAATTCGGCGGCGCGACCATGGGCCTGATCCATCTTGGGATACCGCACATCCCGGTAGCCGGTGACCTGGGTTGGCAGTCGCAGCAACTCCAGCCAGATTTTGTACGTCTCCGGGTCGCTGTAGAAGAACTTGGCACACAGGTCGCAATACCAGTCGCGGAAATCCTTCTCGCGCTTGTGCCACCGGGGCAGGAGGCGGCGCAGGACCTTGAGATGGCGCATGGCGCGCATCTGCCATTGCCGCCCGTGCATGTCGAACTCGATCTGGAGGCCGAGGACGTCAAAATGGGGGCGGTTGATGTGGCGGTAATGGATGCGATCGCCGCGGCCCGGGTCCACATCGTACCGGTCGCGGTCGCGGCGGTATTTCTCCTCGCTGGTCAGGAGATGGGCGACATAAATCTCGTCCTTGATGACCATGGCGCGATGGAGATTCCAGATGGCGGCTTTGGTGGCCTCGAACGCATGCTCGGCCTTGTCGAGGACATGGATCGCCTTCACCTGCTCGATGAACTTCCGGGCATAGGCGATGCCGTCGTATTGGATGAGGTCGTACACGCGCAGCGCCATGTCGCGCAACGAATCCACGTCCACGCGGATGTGTTCCGCGGCGCGGGCCACCAGGTCGCGATAGGCGGCGGCGAGGGCGGTCCCGCTGCGCTTGGTGCGGCTGAGGATGTCGGCTTTGTCGGCCACCACCTGCTCGTAGGTGGCCGTCTGCTCGACCGAGGCCAGTTGGCCGGCCGCGGCGGCCACGTCCTCGGGCGCGACGACGATCTTGCGGCCGACGTTGAAGGCGTTGACATTTTCGTCGCCGGCGCCGCCCACGGTGGCGCGGATGGCCCAGTCAAGGGTCTCCAGGCTCAGCGGCAGCAGGCCGCGCTGGAAGGCGATGCCCAGCATGATGACGTTGGCGTACAACTGCGTCCCGAACAACCGCTCGCTGACCTCGCTGACGTTGAAACTGAAATACGTCTCCCGCCGGGTGTACCGCCGGAGGATTTCCTCCAGGTGCGCCGGGTCGAAAGGGTCGCGCCCAAGCAGGTTCAGGATGGTCGGCTGCTTGTGCGTGTTGATGATCGCGGTGGTGTACTCCGGACTGCCCACGCGCTGGGGCACTTTCGGGTCCAGCGAGCGCACGGCCTCCAGGATGTCCACGCCGAGAATCACGTCGGCCTTGCCGTAGGGAATGATGTTGGAACTGTGGTTGGAGCCGCGCGGTTTGAAGGTGATTTGCGAATACACGCCGCCGTTGCGGATGGCGAGGCCCTTCTTGTCGCAGAAAAGGACATCGTATCCCTGCTTGAACGCCGCGCGGACCAGGGTGGCGGTGGCCAGCCCGATGCCCATGCCGCCGACGCCCGCGAGGTAAATGCGGTACGGCCGGTCCAGGGACGGCGCGGCGGGTGAGGGGATGTCCCGAAGATTGAGACGCTCCACCCGGGCGGCGGGCTTCTGGCTGCGCAGGACCGTCACCTGTTCAAAGGAGGGACAGGCCTTGATGTTGGTGCAGGCGCCATCGGAGACGCACCAGGAAAAGTCGGTCTGAATCTTGGCCCCGAAGGGCGTGTCGGTAATCGTCAGCCCGGGGCAGCCGGTGGCCTGGGTGCATTCGAGGCAGAACTCGCAGACCTCGGGGGTGACATTGATGAAACTCTTGCGCGGCAGGAAGCCCTTCTGGCGGAGGACGACGCGTTCCTGGCGCGCCTCCCGGCGATGGTGCGTGATGCCGCATTCCTTGTCGGCGATCAGGACTTTGACGCCGGACTTGAGGATGGTCTCTTCGAGGAGGTCCTTCCACTCCGTGCGATACGCCGGGTTGGCGCGGACGACCTCCGCTTGGCCGTTCCGGCCGGCGAGCAATCCCTCCACGATGCGGTCGATGCTCTGCCGGAACGTCTCCTCGCCCGTCAGGCTGCTCGACTGGCCGGGCGTGGTCTGGTGACCCGTCATGCCGGTCGTTTCGTTGTCGAGGATGATGTAGGTGATGTCCTGGCCGTTCTTGAGCGAGTTGGAGATGGCGGTGACGCCGCTGTGGAAGAACGTGCTGTCGCCCATGAAGACGACTTGCTTGTTCGTGATGAACGGGTCGATGCCCGCGCCGGTGGCGCCGCCGAGGCCCATGCCGCTGTAATTGTGCATCAGGCCCTGCGTCGGCTCGAACATCAGCATTGTGTAACAGCCGGTGTCGCCATGGAACACCAGGTCCACCGGGCCGCGGCCATGCCGTTGCTGCATGTACGCCGTGTCGCGGAATTGCTTCTTCACCTCCATCAGCGCGCTGGCCGAATCGCGGTGCGGACAGCCGGGGCAGAAGGTCGGGGTGCGCGGGGTGAGGTGGATGTCAAACGCAGCCGTGCGTTGCAGGAGATCCAATTCGGCCTCGACCCTCGCGCGGTCCACCTGGACCGCCGGATCCTTCAGCTCCAGCAACAACGGCCCGAGCTTCTCGATGACGATCGACGGGTTGATGCCGCGGATGGCCGGCATGCCGTCGCCGTGCGGGAGCTTCTTGCCCCAGACGGCGGGCGCGAGGAAGGAGGCGTCCTGCTGCGCGTAGTCGGTCAGGAGCGCGGCGATCTGTTCCTCGAGGAAACCACGGCGCTCCTCGATGACGAGGATGTTCTTAACCTGCGCGTCGAAATCCACGACCAGGTCCGCGTCGAGCGGATAGGTGAGGCCGAGCTTGAGCACGGGCATCTGGTCGGCGACGCCGAGGTCCTCCAGCGCGTGCTGGAGGTAGGTGTAGGACTGGCCGGCGCTGACAAAACCGAACTCGTACCGGCCGCGCGGATGCGGAGCCGGGGAGAACAGGCGGTTCACCCCGTGGAGGCGCGCGCTTTGCCAGAGGCGCTGGAACCGCGAGGCCAGGTCCTGTTCCTTGCGCCACGTACGCGGCGGCAGCAGCACCATGTCCTGCACGCGCAGTTGGGCCGTGTCGAGTTCCGTCCGGTGATGCGTGCTGACGTCCGGGAAAAGATTGGACCGCACCTCCACCGAGCCGCCGCCGTCCATCTGGTTGGTGGTGACGATGTAGCCGATATACAACTCCGCCTCGCGCGAGAGTTTGAAGGCCAGGTCGATCCAGTCCTTCTGTTCCTGCACCGTGGCGGGCTCCAGCACGGGCGTCATCAGGTGCTTGCAGATGAAGCGCGAATCGGTGGGCACCTGCGTGGACTCGCTCCAGGGATCGTCGCCGATCACGACCACTGCGCCGCCCTGGGGATGTGCGCCCGCCATGTTGCCAAGGGCCATCGCGTCGCTGGCGACGTGCGCGCCCACGCTCTTGAACGCGGCAATGGCCCGCAGGCCCGTCATCTGGGAGCCGTTGAGCATGGCCACGGCATGGGCCTCGTTGTTGGCGATCGTGGCCCGCACGCCGTGCTGGCGCAGCAGGTCGCCGATGGACTCGGCCGCATCGAAAAAATTCGCGACGGGAGAGCCGGGGTAACCAGTCAACAGGTGTGTCCCTCCCTCCACTTCCAGGCACCCCTTTACCAACAACTCATTTCCCGTAAAGACTTCAGTGCCGTTTTCCCTCAAAAAGCGAGGATCAGCTTTCATGCGCGGGGGAAGACTAACAGCAAAGCAGGGGGTTCGCCAGCTTTTCGTGCGGAACCGGGGCGGATCGCCCAAGCCCGGCTGGAAAAGCGCGTCGAGATCTTTAGGGACACCACCGGGCATGCCGGCA
>CAZAAF010000351.1:4525-5602 GCA_964482575.1 uncultured Verrucomicrobiota bacterium
CCCGGTTTCAGCCTCCGTGACGTCACCACCCCGGGATTAAAAAAAGCGGGAGCATTTTGCGGCGATAACAGTCTAACGCTCGGTTCATTCAACACCCGAGGAAAGGAGATTAATGAAAACAGTCATGCTCGCAGTGGTTCTGGCCCTCATCGTAGCGGCGTCGGCATCTGCCTAGTATCCGTCGGATGCCCGCGTGCCTCAAATCAGCGTCCACGGCGAGGCCGTGGTGTACGTGCAGCCCGACAAGATCGTGGTCCGGCTTGGCATTGAGACCGAGGACAAGGAGATCATGACCGCCAAGCAGAAGAACGGCGAGATTCTCAAGACCGCGCTTGCCACCATCCAGGGCTGTGGCGTCGCCCCGCGGGACATCCAGACCGACCATCTTTCCCTCGAACCGCGATGGCGGGATCAACACCCCCGCAAGGAATTCATCGGTTATGTCGTGCGCAACTCCCTTACCGTCACCCTCGCCGATGTCACCAAGCTCGAACCGCTTGTCACGCAATTGCTCGCCGCCGGCGTGAACTACATCCACGGCGTGGATTTTCAGACCACGCAGTTCAAGCAGCGTCGCGAGGAAGCCCGCGAGCTTGCCCTCAAGGCGGCCCGGGAGAAGGCCCAGAAGATGGCCGCCACCCTTGGCCAGAGCGTCGGCGCGCCCCTGTCCATCACCGAAGGTTACGGCGGCTCCGGCTCATGGTGTTACTCCAGTTGGTCCGGCTGGGGATACAGCCGGTCGGAAGGCATGACGCAGAATGCCGTCCAGGACGCCGGCGGCAGGGCAGGGGAAGACTCCGACACCGTGGCCCTCGGCAAGATCGGCATTCGCGCCAGCGTAACTGTGAGCTTTGAACTGAAGCGATAGCCCGAAGGCCGCTGGCATATGGACGACATGGTGACGATGCACAGCCTTGCAAGACGCCCCCGGTAGGGCCGGCCGAACGTTCCAAATCAAGAAGGCGCACCGTCATTTCAAGAACGTCGGCGGCGCGCCCATCGATCGCGCCCTGCCAGCCACTGCATCGTTACGCCTGAAGGCGGGACACCCACGGAGAAAACTTTCTCGGCTGACTA
>CAZAAF010000352.1:0-5580 GCA_964482575.1 uncultured Verrucomicrobiota bacterium
CGCCCCCTATGTCGGTCAGAGTAAAATCGCCGTGCTCGTTACCGGCGACACGTGCGTTTTTAGTTTGGCCCAACCATTTCTCGAACGTTTTGGCCGCGCCGCGTGCGAAATCATTCCCGGCATCAGCTCTGTCCAGGTCGCTTTCGCCCGCATTGGTTTGGGCTGGCTCGATGCCTGTGTCATCAGCGCCCACGAGAGCACGCCCAGCCTGTCGCCAGCCTCGCTGGCCGGTGAAAAGAAAATCGCGGTGCTTGCCGGTAATGACAAGACGCTGCCTTGGATTGCGTTACTTCTGAATTCGCTGGCGGCAACCCACGCCTGTTTTGTATGTGTGAATCTGACCCTGCCGGCGGAGAGTGTCCGGCAAGTTGAACCTTCTGAGATGAAAACCATTCAACTACCCAGTCTTGCGATCATCCTCCTGGTTCGGAAGGATCTGTTATCATGAGTTGCGGCGTTTTCTATGGCATTGGAGTTGGTCCGGGTGACCCGGAGTTGTTGACGGTCAAGGCAGTGACTGTGTTACGGCGTTGCCGGCACGTCTTTGTCCCGAAGGCCAGAATTGCCGCCGACAGCGTCGCCCTTGACATCGCGCGTCGCCATCTCGGCCCGGAGGCCTCGGTTCACGAACTGTTATTCCCCATGCTCACGGACCGGGAGGAACTGGCGCGTCACTGGGCCGAGGCGGCAGCGCAAATCGTGCCGGTGCTCCAGGCCGGAGAGGACGCCTGTTTCCTCACGCTCGGCGATCCCCTTCTCTACTCGACCTACATTTACCTGCTGGAAAAACTGAGACGCCAGATGCCGGACGTCAACGCTGTCACAATTCCCGGCATCACCTCGTTCTGTGCGGCTGCGGCGCTGACACAGTTTGCAATCGGCGAGGGCAAAACGACCGTTACCATCGTGCCGACCGCGGATGACCTTGAAGCGGTGCGCCACGCTCTCAAGACGGGCGGGACGGTGGTATTGATGAAGATCGGCGGACGGCTGCAGGAGATTTTGAATCTGCTGGAGCAGGAACAGTTGCTCGCCCGCGCCGTCTTCGTCGCCCGCGCCGGCCAGGAAGGCCAGCAGATTGAAACCGACCTGCGCAAGCTGAAACAGGCCGATGCCAAGGCCGGCTATCTTTCTGTCATTCTGGTCCACACCAGCGAAAGGACGACGCCATGAAAGTGATCTTTGTTGGAGCCGGCCCAGGCGATCCCGAATTACTGACGGTGAAAGCTTCGCGTTTGCTCAAGACATGCCGTTGTTGCATCTATGCCGGATCGCTCGTCAGCCCGCGGGTGTTGGCGTTGCTGCCTGCCAAGGCCAAAAAACACGATTCGGCCACCTTGGCGCTGCCGGAAATCGTGGAGTTGTACCGTGACGCCCGGAAGCGAAAGCTCAATGTCATCCGCCTGCATTCCGGCGACCCTTCCATCTACGGGGCCATCCGCGAGCAGATGAATGAACTTGATAAGCTCGGCATCCGTTACGAAGTGGTACCCGGCGTCAGTTCGTTCCAAGCCGCGGCGGCTGCGCTAAACACGGAACTGACCGCGCCGGAAATCTCCCAGACCATCATCCTGACCCGGACTTCAGGCCGGACACCCCTGCCGCGGGCTCAGGAACTCACGCGGCTTGCCAAAACCCGCGCCACACTCTGTCTCTTCCTCTCCGCCGCCAAACTGGAACCCATTGCGCGGACGCTGGCGAAACACTATGGACGCGACTGCCCCATTGCCGTGGTCTATCGCGCCTCGTGGCCGGACCAGCGGATTATCCGGGGCACGTTGGCGGATATCGCTGCCCACATGGCGAGACTGAATATCCGCAAGACGGCCATGATCATTGCGGGGCATGCGTTGAATCGCGACATTCCCGTCTCCAAACTTTACGATGCGGCCTTCACGCACGGCTGCCGGAAGGGAACGCGCCAATGAAGTTCGCCGTCATCACCCTTTCGACCGTGGGTGCCAAGGCTGCCGGCCGTCTTGTACGCGGCATGCCGGGGACGGATGTCTATCTACATCGTGCGGCCAAGGGAACGATGAAAGCCCGGCGTTTCGATGCTGTCGTCGCCCTGAGCCGGAAGATATTCCGGCGTTATGATGGACTGATCTACATCTGCCCTTGCGGCGTGGTCGTGCGTGCCATTGGGCCGTTGATCCAGCACAAACGGACCGATCCCGCCGTCGTTGTCCTGGATGTCGGCGCGCGCCATGCCGTGAGTCTCCTCAGCGGCCACGAAGGCGGCGCAAACGCGCTGGCGATCCGGGTTGCCAATATCCTTGGCGCGGAACCGGTTGTCACCACGACCACCGAGGCCGTCAAGAACCTGATCGTTGGCGTCGGTTGCCGGCGCGGAGCCACCTCTGAACAGATTATCGCCGGCATTCGCGGGGCGCTGCGAAGAGTGCGCGCCCAGCCCGGGAAAGTACGGCTGCTGGCGTCCGCGGACATCAAGGCAAACGAACCCGGTTTGATTGAAGCGGCGGCGAGTCTCGGGTTCTGTTTGCGATTCATCCCCTCGGACGAAATACGCTCGACGGCGCGACGGTTTCAAACATCCCGTTTTGTGTCGAGCAAAGTCAATCTCCCGGCCGTGGCCGAACCGGCTGCGTTGCTGGCTGGAAGGAGGACCCAATTAATACTGCCCAAGACCATCCTGCACGGAGTGACCGTGGCCATTGCGCGGGAAAACTGTTTGTAGTCGGCATCGGCCCCGGCAATCCGCAAGATCGCACGCATCGCGCGGAGGCGGCCATTGCCGGCAGCCGCGTCGTGGTGGGTTATCAGCCTTACCTTGATCATATCCGCGACCTGACCGAAGGCAAGGAATTGATCGCCTCGGGCATGAAGCAGGAGACCCTGCGCTGCCGGGCGGCGCTGGAGCGCGCGCGTGACGGTGCCATTGTTTCGTTTGTTTCGTCGGGTGATGCGGGCATCTACGGGATGGCTGGTCTGGCGCTCGAAATGGCCACGGCCGAGGGTTTTCACGTGCCGATCGAAATCATTCCCGGTGTCACCGCCGCTTGCGCTGCCGCGGCACGCTTTGGCGCGCCACTGATGTTGGATTACGCCTCCATCAGCCTGAGCGACCTGCTTGTGCCCTGGGCGACCATCCGCCGGCGTATCGAGGCCGTCGCTGCCGCGGATCTGGTTGTTGCGCTCTACAATCCAAAGAGCGTCAAACGCGTCAACCAGATCGAAGAGGCGGTGGCCATCCTCCGGCAGCACCGTCCTGGCACAACGCCCGTGGGCGTCGCCACGGCGGTTGGTTCGGCGGATGAGCATCTGGTCCTTTCCGACTTGGACCATCTCCTTGAACTGGAGATCAACATGAAGACGGTAGTTATCATTGGCAACCAGTCATCCAAGTGCCTCAACGGCTGGTTTGTGACGCCGCGGGGGTACAGCGTATGATTCTCCTCCTTGGCGGCACCAGCGAGACGGCGCCCCTGGCTGAAGCCCTGTCGGATGCCGGCCATGACGTGCTGGTGTCGACGGCGACGGATGTGCCGCTGGCCGTCGGGAATCGTCCGCGCATTTCCCATCGTCAGGGCCGGCTTCCGGAAACCGGCATGCTCGCTCTTGTGCGCGAACACAGCATTCGTGCCATTGTGGACGCCACGCACCCTTACGCTCGCAACGTGCGTTCGATGGCGGAACGCGTCGCCGAGCAATCAAAGATCCCCTACCTGACTTTCGTTCGTCCCGGCGGCGTGGGTGAACAAGAGGGAGTCCGTCTGGCGGCAACCCATGTGGAGGCAGCCAGACTCGCCTGCGAGCCGCGAAAACCCGTTCTCCTGACGATCGGATCGACCCATGTCCCTGTTTATGCCGCCCATGCGGCACTTAACGAAGTGATGCTGGTGGCGCGCGTCCTGCCCTACGCGGACTCCATCCAGATATGTCGTGCCGCAGGGCTGCCCGAGGAGCGGATCATCACCGGTCGTGGCCCGTTCACGGTGGACGATAACCGTCAACTCATCCAGCGGTTCGGTATTGGTGTCATAGTGACCAAGGACAGCGGGGCGGCCGGCGGCGTGCCGGCCAAACTCGAAGCCGCCCGTACCGAGCAATGTCTCGTCATTGTCGTGGGGCGTCCGCCACAGTCTGCTGTTCACGCCTTCGACGACGTGAACTCGTTGGCCCGGGAACTGAACCGCCGACTTCAAACGGGCCTGGTGGCCTGACCTTTTGACCAGAAATGACATCCATGAAACCAACTCCTCTTGTTCTGCTTGCGCACGGCAGCAAACACCGGCAGTGGCTTGAACCCTTCGAACGGCTCGCGGACGATCTTCGCTTGGACGTGGGCCGTGATAACGTACAGCTTTGCTACATGGAGATTGCCAGCCCGACACTCATGGACATCGCCAGCGCGTTGGCGGCCACCGGAATCTCCAAATGCCGCGTCCTGCCGTTGTTCATGGCGGCCGGAACGCACCTTTCGGCGGATGTTCCGGAACAGGTCGCCCGGATCCAGAAACGGTTTCCCGGCCTTGAGATCGAATTGCTGCCGCCTATCGGCCAGCATCCCCTCTTCCTCAAGCTGATGCATCAACTGGCCAAGGAGACGGTTCGCAGCTGACCCGCGACACTATTTTCAAAAAGCCACTTGCACATCCACCATCCTGGACGATAGTTCGTTAAAAGCAGGAGGCAATGTGGAAATTGACGCGATTATCGAGCGGTACCCAAAAACGAAGAAAGTGGAAGACAAAGACGTCGTCATGCGGCTGTTGCAGCCGACCGACGTTCGGCCCTTCCACGAGTTCTTCTCGGCCATTCCGGAAACCGAACGCATGTTCCTCAAACACCGTGTCACGGACATCAAGGTCATCCGCGAGTGGTGTAAGAACATTGACTACGGGCGCAACCTGCCGCTGTTGGCGGTGGTGGGCAACCGGATTGTCGCCGACGCGACATTGCACCAAGACCTCGGCGGTTGGCGCCGGCACATCGGCCGGTTGAGCGTTGTCGTCCACCCCGAATTCCGCGGGCATCGTCTTGCCCAACTCCTGACCACGGAACTCATGCACGTGGCCGGCGACCTTGCGCTCGAACAACTTGAGGCGGAATTCATGGGCGACCAGCAGCCCGCGCGGAAGCTGTTTGCCCGGCTCGGCTTTGACGAGCTGATTGTGCTTCCAGGATACGTCAAGGACATGCAAGCCGTCGCGCACGACTACGTGCTCATGGGCAAAGTCATCAAGACCGACGAAGAATTTGCCGGTGAAGGCTAATCCCGCGCTCCCACGGCCATGGGTCATAGCTCATCGCGGCGCGCATGGGGGACACGCGCGCCGCGAGAACAAGCTTCCGGCGTTTACGCGTGCGATCTCCTTGGGGGTGGACGCTGTTGAGTGTGATGTTCATCTCAGTGCTGACAACGTGCCGGTGGTTATTCATGACGACACGCTGGATCGCACCACGACTGCGAAAGGCATCGTGAATGCGCTCAAGGCGCGCGAACTGAAGCGCCTTGGCGTGCCCACCCTGCGCGACCTCTGTCGCCTCGTGCGCGGGAAAACCCGCCTGCTCGTCGAAATCAAATCTGGCAACCCGCGCCGAGTGCTCGATGTGCTG
>CAZAAF010000353.1:0-5546 GCA_964482575.1 uncultured Verrucomicrobiota bacterium
CCAAACGACGCCGTCCCAATCCTGCAGCGCGGCATGCGCAGCGAGCAGCAGCGGACCTTCGGCGCGGTACTCGTTGTGTCCGCCGTGGGCGACGCCGGTGATGAGCAGGGGTTTGTGCGCGACGGCGGTGGTCGCGAAGGACTTCAGGTAACCGCCATCGCTGGTGACCATCGCACGGTCGGTGAATGTTTTGTCCGAGCGCGGCAGGTCCCAGGAACTGCGAACGCCGATGGCGTCGCCGCCGGCGGGCGTGGGATCGTTGGTGAGGATCGGGCATTTCACACCGAGGCTGCGGAGATGCGCCTGGACGCGGCGAAAACAGCCGGTCTCAATCTCGCGGCGCAGGGGCGTGGACGATGCGGGGAACGTTGCGGCAGAGTCGTCGCCGGGGATTTGCACCACGGCAATCGCCGGGTCTTCGGCATACCGTTTGCCGGTGGAATGATTCTTGCGGTCCAGCCATGCGTCGGCCGCCTGCTCGATGAGTTCGGCGCGCTGGTCGGCACGGGTGGCACCCGCGGCGGCGGCGGGCGCCAGATCGAAGTGCGCGTAAATGCCCCGGCGGGCCAGTTCGGCGTGGAAGGCATCGAACGCGTCGCGGCCGGCGTCGTCCGCGGGCAACGCATCGGCAGCCCAGTGGACGAGATTGACGCCCAGGGTGGCGAGGCGTCCGGCGGCGTCAGCGGCTTTGGCCTTGTTGGGAATCGCGTTTTTTCCAAGACAGAGGCCCCAGAATCTCTGGCGCTCGTCGTTGGCCCAGACGAAATGGCCGGCCCTGGCCTGAAGAACACCAAATTTTCCGGCGGGCGTGTGCAGTAACTCCGAGGCGTCGGTCGCGGGACGATGCTCGGTTTTGGAGACGGCATTCGTTGGGGTGGCGAGAAGACTTTCGTACGGTATCCACGATTTCGTGTCGTTCTGGAATTCGCGGCCGGGTCCGCCGACCAGCAGTTCCGGCACCTCGGCGAGTTCCATCTGGAGTGCGAGAAAATACTCGTCGCCGGCTTTCATTTCGCCGGTGGCGAGCAGGATGCGGATTTCGAAATCCTCGCCGCCCGAGCGCCGGAGGTCTTCGATCCAGACCACCTGCGGGCGGTTGAAGCGGATGGCCACCGGGCCGAGCGAGTTGCTGTCGATGACGATGCGCTGGGGCCGGCGGGTGATGGGCCGCTCCGACGGGGGCGCGATCCGTTCGGGCAGGGTGATGTCGGATTGGTCCATGCGGATGGTCTTGCCGGCGAACCGCCGGGCCGGCAGCGCGAACGACACGTAGATCAGATCCATCTCGACGGCGCGCGTGACGCGGAATTGCCAGGATAGGCTGAGAATGCTGCCGAGACTGACGAGAGTCTGGCGGTAGGATGCCACCGCGGCGTTGGTGGCTGAATGGGGACCGAGCACGCCGGTGAAATCGAAGGCGCCATCCGCGCGGCGGATGGCGGTGTTGGCGTTGGCGTCGTCTTGGAGGAAGACCTCCTTCCAGCCCGGCGTGGCGACCCCGGCCTGGCCGCGCAGCCATGGCTCGCGATTCACCTTCACGGCGAACGAACCGGCGTTGGCAAACATCACCGTCGCAGGCGGCGGGCTGACCATTTGGGCGGAGCCCGCCAGCACGCCCACAAGCCAGACCACAATTGTCAGTTTCAAACGCATCCACGGGATGTTTAAGCGGGGGCTGGCATGGACGCAAAGCGAAAATGGAAAAACTTCGTGAATTTCCTGTGACAAAGCAGATAATGGCCCCATGAACCCAGCCGAAACCATCCGTCGCGCCTTGAAGCGCGATACCCTTCTCATGCCCGGTGTTTACGACGCGCTGAGTGCGCGCATTGCCAATCAGGCCGGCTTCGAGATCATCTTCATCAGCGGTTATTCCGTCAGCGCGACCGCGCTCGGCGAGCCGGACTTTGGCCTGCTCTCGCTCGGGGAGATTACCGAGGCAACACGGCGGGTGTGCAAGAACTCGGCCGCGCCGGTGATTGTGGACGCCGACACGGGGTACGGCAACGCGTTGAACGTCCGGCGCACGGTGTGCGAACTGCTGGACGCCGGTGCCGCGGGTGTGTTCCTGGAGGACCAGCTCTGGCCGAAGCGGTGCGGCCACATGCGGGGCAAACGGGTGATTCCCGCCGGGGAACATGCCAACAAGATCCGCGCGGCGCGGGATGCCGCGAAGGAAAGCGGACGCGACCTGTTCATTGTGGCTCGCACCGATGCGCGCCAGCCGCTGGGACTGGATGAAGCCATTGCGCGGTGCAAGCTTTACAAGAAGGCCGGCGCGGATGCGCTTTTCGTGGAGGCTCCGTTGTCGCTGGAGGAACTGCGGCGGATCGGACGCGAACTGCCGGGACCGTTGGTGGCGAATATGGTCGAACGCGGCGTCACGCCGCATCTGACCCGCAAGGAACTCAAGAAGCTCGGGTTCCAAATGATCGTCTGTCCGCTGGCCGGGCTCTATGCCGCGGCGAAGGCGGTGACGGAGGTGTACCGGGTGCTTCGGACAAAGGAGACGACGCGAGGCGACCTCCAGCATATGCTGACCTTCGACGAGTTCAACCGGATCATCGGGCTGGAGGCGAAGTACGCCGCCGAGAAGCGGTATGCGGTGGAGTAGGGGAAGAGACTGACAGCTTGCGGCGGTGAACTCCTGACACGCCCTGGGTGGGGCCGGCTTGACAGTGCCGGGTTTAAGGTTAAGTTCTCGGCACCGAGTCCGGAGAGTTGTTATGGAAGCAAAGAGCCTGGAAACAAAGACGGCACACGAGACGCGCGGGTGGCAACTGATGGCAAAGTTGTTCCTGAGCCTGGTGAACGTGCTGGGCTGGACCGGCAGCGGGGTGTTCAAATGGGAGTGAACTCCCAATCGACGTTCGTGCGGCTCTAGACGGAAGGCGGTCGCATCAACTGGCGGCCACGAACGCAATGCCCACGCTCAGTAGGGCAATACCGATGCAGGATTGAAGTGTGAGTTTCTCCTTCAGGAAGATCCAGGCGCCAATCAACATCAGGGCCGGTCCCATGCCCTCGAACGGATAGACGAAGCTCAGGTCCTTGCGCTGCAGCAGGCCGCCCCAGAGGAAGAACCAGCCGGTGAGGATGGTGATGCCGAGCGAGAACAGGGGCGCCACCCGCCGCCACGGGATGGGTGTCAGGTTGGTCTGGGTCATCGCGTGCTTTAGCAGCAACTGGCCGGTGACCAGACAGAGTTGGGACGCGATGCAGAGCAGGAAGATCTCCAACGTCATAGTTCCTTCTCCGCCTTCATGGCCGGTCCTGCTACGACAAAGATGCCGATCAGGACCACCAGGATGCCCGCCCAACGATAGGGGCTGATGTGTTCGGCTCTAAACCACCAGGCGCTCAGGGGCACCAGGACCTGGGTGATGCTCATGATGCTGAAGGCAATGTACAGCGGTACGCGTTTCAGTACATGAAGCCAGATGACAAAGCTGACGATGTACGGGCCGATGCCCATCCACGTCCAGACCGAGCCGAGAACGGAAACACCAAAGGCCCCGTCTTTCGTTGCTTCTGCACCCTGCTTGAACAACAGTTCGGCCGCCGTCACGCAAAAGGCGGCGAACACCGTGTGCACATACGGATGCCACAGGAGCCGTCGGAGGGTGGAGGCGGCGGCTGGAACGTCTTCTCTGTTTGGGGTGGGGGTGGACATGAAACGGTTATTGTGGGGCCGCGCCGGTCCGGGTGAACGTGTTGATGACCTGGATGCCGGCCTGATTGGCGGAATCCACCACCGAGATGATGACATCGAGGGTGGTCTTCTGATCGGCGCGCAATTCGACGACCACGCCGGGATTCTGGGCCTTCGCGGCGCGGAGGCGTTCCACAAGCTGGTCGGCGGGGATGGGCTGCGTGTTCAGGAACATCTTGCCATCAGGCGAGACGGTGAGCACGAGCCCCTGTTCGCGTTTGACCTCCTTGCCGGTCTTGGATTTCGGCAGGGTGATCTGCACAGCCGGCTGGCGGATGAACGTCGTGGTGACCATGAAGAAAATCAGGAGCACCACCAGGATGTCCACGAGTGCGACGATGATGATGGTCGGCGTGCGGCGGGTTTTGGTATAGAACTTCATGGCGGCGCAGACGAAATCAGCCGGCTACAGGGCCCGGGAGGTGCGTTCGCCGGCACGCGCCGGGGCGCTGGCTTCGTGATGAAGCTTGGTCAGCAGGTCGCTCAGCATGCTTTCCATTTCCACCACCATGCGTTCGATTTTCCGGTTGAAATAGCTCCAGCCGATCAGAGCGACGATGGCCACCAGCAAGCCGTAGAACGTGGTGTTCAGGGCGTGGCTGATGCCGATGCCCATGCCGCTCGTGCCGCCCTCGGCGGCGATCTGGCCGATGTCCTTGAAGAGATGCTTCAGACCGCCGATGGTGCCCAGCAACCCCAGCAGGGGCGAAATGCCGACTACGATTTCCAGCGAGATCAAACCGTGTTCGAGTTTCACCGCCTCGCTGCGCGCGCGGGTCTGGACCGCCTCGACGCTGTCGCTGCGGTCCCACTCGATGTGATTGAGGGCCACCCGGACAATCGCGCCCAGCGCCGAGGTGTCGGTCTCGGCAATCACGGCGAGCCGGGCGGGGGAATCGCCCGGGCGGAGCTTCTCGATGGCGTTGGCCAACGTCGGCCCGATGACCATCCGTCGGCGAAGGGCCAGTGTGCGTTCGATGATGACGGCCACGGCGACCACGGATGCAATCGTGAGCGGCACCATCACCGGCCCACCTTCGGTAAAAAAATCAACCAACCAGCTCCACATGATTCCCTTTCGTATCAATACGTGTTCAACACTATCGGTCGTACAAATAAACGTTAAAATCGATCGAGATGTCCAGGTGATCCCCGCCAATCAGCTTCAAATCCTCCGGCCACGGATCGAACGGGGCGCATTGCAACACCGCCGTTTCGCATAGCTCTGCAAGAATAGGCGAAGCCGTGTTATGCGCAATCTTCAAATGCGCGACGTGGCCCGTTGGGTACAGGGTGAAGTTGAGCCGGGCGCGGCCGGGTTGGCCGTCCGCGTACCGCCGGTCCAGCAACTGGGTCCAGTAACGCCCGATTTCCGCGAACATCTTCTTGCTGTAGGCGCCTTGCGGCATGCCGACCACGTTCAGCGCCGTGGGGCCGCGGCGGGATACGCCGCCATCGGTGCTGGAGGCCATGGTGGGAATCTCGCGCTGCGTCGGCGGGGCATCACTGGGCGCCGTCCGGAGACCGAACGAGGACTCGGCAAATTGGAGCGGGGGTCTCGCCGGAGATGTCGGCGCGCGGCTGGAGTGGGCTGTGTTGCTTGGAGGGGTCATGGCCGGCGAGGCCGGTGCTGCCGTCTGGGCCGGGCTTGGAGTGGTTTGGGATTGTTGTGGCTGGCGGCGGACCAGGTCCGGCGCCGTGATGCCCTCGGCGGGTTTGGGCGGGGCCACGCTGGCCGGTGTTTGTGTGCGCGCGACAACGGGTTTGGGTTGCGGTGGCGTGGCCGCGGCCGGTGGTTGAACGCGGGCGACGACCGGCGGCGGCGACTGTGGTT
>CAZAAF010000354.1:0-5514 GCA_964482575.1 uncultured Verrucomicrobiota bacterium
GGCGGGCCAGGGGATGGTTCCCATGGCACCCGCACGCACGGGCATCATGCGGGTGGAACGAAAGGCTTCAAAGAACGTCTCGGTCACCGCTTCGCGAAATTCCGCGGCCAGACGCCGCGCGGCGATCCGATGACGCCGGTCAACCTTGTTGTTGCGAATCCTCATATTCTCTTTCCTTTCAGTCTTTCGGGGAGCTAGGCGCGTGCCAATCCCCGCGCAACCGGAAAAGGCGCCGGACTGAAAAAAATGATTCCACACGCTGGTTAAAACGCGACAGCATGGACAAGTTGAGAACGGCGTGGTTATACTACCGCCTTACTTCAACCGCCTTTGAGACTATGATGAAACGAACTTGCCTGCCGTCTTCCACACCTGGATTCCCTCGCTTCTGGTCGTGATCGCCTCGACCGCCCTGGGCCAGAACAAGTCCACGATCTACTCCTCGACCAATGTGGTCGTGTATCCGCGCGTCAACGTCGCACCGGCATATGAAGTGGTGCCGAACTGGCCCCAGCATCCGGCGGACTGCTGTTGCGGCCATGTCCCCGGCGTGGCGCTGGACAAGGCGGAGAACGTCTGGATTCACACGCGCACGAACATCTCCGTGCAGGTGTTCGCGCAGGACGGCCACTACATGCGCGGCTGGGAACGGGAAAGCACCAACTCCATCCCCCATTACATCCGGATCGACAAGGACAACAACATCTGGCTGGCGGACGCGGGGTTGCACGTGGTGCGGAAGTATTCCCCCGACCGGAAACTCCTGCTGACCCTCGGCACGCTGGGCGAACCGGGCCTGGACGAGACGCACTTCTACAAGCCCACCGACATGGCCATCGCACCCAACGGCGACATCTTCGTCTCCGACGGTTACGGCAACGCGCGCATCGTCCGCTACGACCGTAACGGCAAGTTCATCAAGGCATGGGGCAAACTTGGTCACAAGCCGGGCGAGTTCAGCATCCCGCACTCGATCGTCTGCGATTCAAAAGGACGACTCTATGTGGCGGACCGCAACAACGTCCGCATCCAGGTGTTCAATGCTGACGGCAAAGTGCTCGCGGTGTGGTCGGACGTGATCACGCCGTGGGGACTGGTGGTGACGCCGAAGGATGAAATCTGGGCGTGCGGCTCCTCGCCGATGCAATGGCGTCGCGATCCCAAGTATCCGCTCGCGCCGCTGGGCTGCCCGCCGAAGGATCAGGTCGTGATGAAGTTCAACACGGACGGCAAGCTGCTCCAACTCTGGACATTCCCGAAATGCGAGGACGGCCAGGAGAAGCCGGGGGAGTTGAACTGGCTGCACGGGCTGGCGATTGATTCCAAGGGCAACCTCTATTGTGGCGACATCATCGGCAAGCGCATCCAGAAGTTCGTCCTGAAGAAGTGATGCGACACGCACCAACCATGCATCCGGCGCGGGACACAGGTTGCGCGAGGCGGAAGTCCTTTCTCTCGCGGCGGGGATTCCTCGCCGGGTCAGCCCTGGCGCTGGGCGGCCTCTCGAGGGCCGCGGGCGGCGGTCCCTTGAAGATTGGCGTGGCGGGCTTGAAGCATGGTCACGTCTATCAAGTTCTCAGGCTGGCCGCCAAGGACCCGCGCGTCAGCATTGTCGCGCTGGCCGAGGACGATGAACAGAATCGGAAGGAGGGCGAGCGGGTCTTTGGAAAGCCCGTGCGTTACACGCACTATCGCGAGTTGCTCGAATCCGAGACGCTCGATGCCGTGGTGGTCTGCGAGGATTTCGGCCACCGCGGAGAAGCCGCCATCGCCGCCCTGCGGGCCGGCAAGCATGTCTTCTCGGACAAACCCCTCTGCACACGCCTGGAAGAATTGCGGACCATCACCGCGATCGCTGCCGGGAAGCATCTCGAAGTTCATGTGGATTTCAGCCTGCGCCATTATTGGGCACGGGCGGCCGAACTGATTCAACAAGGCGCGGTCGGCAACGTCGCGGGCTGCACGTTTGCCGGCCCCCACGCATTGAACCCCAAGCGGCGGCCGGCGTGGTTCTTCATGCCGGACAGGCACGGCGGCATCCTCAACGACCTGATGGGCCATGGGGTGGACTTTGTTCACTGGATCACGCGTCAGCCCTATGCCGAGGTCCTGTCCGCTGCACGAGCCTGCGTCGGTTTCCCCGAACATCCGGCGTTCGAGACCTTCGGCGATGCCAACTACCGGCTCCAGGGCGGCGCCAGTGTTTTCGGCCATGTGGATTATCTGGTACCCGCAGGCCACTCCACCACGTGGAAATGCGGCATCATCGGCACGCAGGGTGACGCGATCGTGAGCGAACGCGAGGGTCTGTGTCTCAGGCCGTCCGGCGCCCCCGAACGCCGCCTGGCTGCCCAGGAACTGCGCGCCACCTCGCCACACCCTTTCATAGATTTCGTCAACCTCCTCACCGAGGGCGTCACGCCCCTGCGAACCACCGCGGAGTCGCTGCACTGTTCGCTCGCGACTCTGCTGGCCCAACGGGCCGCCGAGACAGGAAACACCCACGTCCCCTTCCCCACCATCAAGTCATGATCCGAATCTCCTTCCCCCTGCTGGCTTCGGTCACCCTCCTGTTGTTGCAACCGGTCAATGGAACCGCTGACCAGACCTTCTACGTCGCCTCCTCCGGCAGCGACAGCAACACGGGCCTTTCGCCCCAAGCACCCTGGAGCAGCCTCGACAAGGTCAACCAAGCCGAGTTGAAACCCGGCGACAAGGTGCTCTTCAAACGCGGCGAGACGTGGCGCGGACAATTGGTCCCGCAGAACGGCCGGGACGGCGCACCGGTCTATTACGGCGCATATGGCGAGGGCGCGATGCCCCGGCTGCTCGGCTCGATCAGCCGCAACCGGCCGGAAGACTGGCGTCACGAGGATGGCAATATCTGGTGCACAGGGAAACCCGTCTTCACGGAGTTGGAATCGCGCGACAACCTCGCGCCGTTGAAGTGGACGGTCCATGCCGAATCGGGCGCCAAGGTCAAAACGATGACCCAGTCTCCGCTGCAAATTACATGCACTGCCAGCGGCCAGAAATCCAACCACATCCAGGTGTACACCACCGGTTTCAAGGTTGTCGAAGGCAACTACTACGCCGTCTGTTTCCGCGCGAAATGCACGAAGTCGTTTGTGTTGCGCCACGTCAGTCTGATGAACCAGTCGCCGCCGTGGAAGAATTACGGCACCCGGACTGAGAGCCGGATTGAAATCGGCACGGAGTGGACAGAATGCACGGCCCGCTTCAAGGCGACGGGAACGGCCGAGGACGTGCGATTGACGGTTTATCTCGGCGGCGCGCTGCCGGCGGAGGCAACGCTGGATTTCCAGCCCGTCGCGTGGAAACGGTTGCGCTGCGATGAACCCGCCCTGCTCACCGTGGATGTCGGCAACATCATCTTCGACGGCGGCAAATCGGCCGGCGTCAAGAAGTGGAAGCCCGCCGACCTGAAACAAGAGGGCGACTACTGGTATGACGGCGACAACTGGCAGGTGAAGCTGTATTCGGAGAAGAATCCCGCCGAGTCGCACAAGAGCATCGAACTGGCGTTGCGCCGGCATATCGTGGACCAGGGCGGCAGGCACCATGTCGTGTATGAGAACCTGACGTTGCTTTATGGCGCGGCGCATGGGTTTGGCGGCGGCAGCACTGGTAACCTCGTGATCCGTAATTGCGACATCGGCTGGATCGGCGGCGGCCACCAGTTCACGACGCCCGAGGGCCGTCCCGTCCGTTTCGGCAATGGCATCGAGTTCTGGTCCAGTGCGCACGATTGCCTCGTGGAAGGCTGCCGCATCTGGGAAGTCTATGATGCCGCCCTCACCAATCAGGGCAGCGGCACCAACCAACAGATCAACATCACCTACCGCGACAACGTCATCTGGAACTCCGAATACTCATTCGAATATTGGAACCGCGGTTCCGAATCCATCACCCGCAACATCCACTTCGAACACAACACCTGTGTCAACGCGGGTTTTGGCTGGGGCCACATGCAGCGCCCCGACCGCAACGGTCGCCACTTGATGTTCTACGCCAACCCGGCGCAAACCTCCGAGGTTTACGTCTGCAACAACATTTTTTGCAACTCGACCGACAGCGCGTTGCGCATGATGAACGACTGGACTCCCGGCCTGACGATGGACCACAACGTCTGGTTCCAGCGCGGTGACACGCTGATGCTTTTTCTAAAGAAGACCTTCTCCCCGACACAATTCGCCGATTACCAGCAAGAGAGCAAACAGGACGCCCATTCCATCGTTGCCGATCCCAAGTTTGCGAACGCCGACCATCTCGACTTCCGCCTCGCGGAGGTCAGCCCGGCGCGAAAGCTCTCGACGGACGGCAGCCCGGCCGGAGCCCGGCAGCGGCTTCAAGTCGTTCTCCCCCGGAAGGATTGACCGCTCCCGGCAATTCCACCGCCGGCACGCAGCCTGCCAGGGTGGCCGCAGGGCGCCGACGCGAGTCAAGTGGAGCGTGAAATTTGGGCTGCTCTTGTGGTAGGATGGCCTGGTTATGAGCCTTCCACATCTCTCCCGCCGTCATTTCCTGAAAACCTCCGCCGGCCTGTCGTTGCTCGGTGCCGCCGCACCGTCGTTCATCCATTCTGTGCGTGCGGAGACCGCACTGCCGCTGTCATCACTGAACGAGGTCATCCAGAAGGCGCGCGAGGTGGCCCTCGGCATCCTCAAGCCCAGCCAGAAGGACATTGACCATGGCCTCGAGTTGCACGCCGACTCTCTCGTCTTCGAGTCCTACGGTTTCTCACCACGCAGCGCGGTTGATGGCGATGCGTTTCGCGCAGCGGTCGAGGCCGGCGCGTCGGACGCTGAGTTGGTGGACTTGCGCGAGGAAATGTCCATGACACGCTGCGCAACCCACGCGGCGGAGCGAAAGGAATTTCTCGACGCGTTCCGCGCCGCGGGCGTGACGTGCGTCTTCCAGAACGCCGGCGAGGAAGGCAACGACCCGGAACGGCTCATCAAACGACTGGCGCGATTCACTTACGCCACCGATTTGATGCGCGAGGAGTGTTTCAAGGCGGTGACGCCGGAAGACATCGTGGCTGCGAAAAAACAGAACCGGATCTGTCTCTACTTCACCGGCAACGGCGTCCCGCTCCGCCAGCAGTGGAACAACGTGCGCGACGAACTGGGCTTCATCCGCATCTTCCATCAGCTCGGCATCCGCATGATGCATGTGACCTACAACCGACGCAACCCGCTCGGCGATGGCTGCGGCGAGCCGAACGACGGCGGGCTGAGCGATTTCGGCCGCATGGCCGTGGCCGAGATGAATCGCCTGGGCATCATTCCCGACGTGGCCCACAGCGGCTGGAACACGAGCCTCGAAACGGCCCAGGTCTCCCAGCGCCCGGTGATGATCAGCCACTCGGTGTGCGACGCCCTGCACCACCACTGCCGCGCCAAGCCGGACAACGTGATCCAGGCCGTGTGCGACAAGGGCGGGCTGATCGGCATCTGCCTGATCCGCGGATTCCTGGGCCTCTCGGGCGAC
>CAZAAF010000355.1:0-5504 GCA_964482575.1 uncultured Verrucomicrobiota bacterium
CAGCTCGCGCAACAACGTCACCGCCAGATCGCCGCGCAGGACCGGCTCCCGCCCCTGCTTGGCGAGTTCCAGTTTCAGCGATGTGGCGACGCGGCGGACATCCGGCGGAAAATCGTCGTCCTCGCAATTCACGTCAATCCCAATGCCCAGGATGACAAACTTGAGGGCGTCCAATTCGGTGCGCGCCTCGGCCAGAATGCCGGCGCATTTCCGGCCGGCGATGAAAACGTCATTGGGCCATTTAATCCCCGCGGCCAGCCCCGTCTGCTCGCGGATGGCGCGGGCGATGGCAACCGAGGCCGCGATGGTCAGCCGCGCGAGGGCACTCATCGGCAGGTTGGGCCGCAACAACACGGAGAACCAAAGCCCCTTGCCGCGCGGGCTGGCCCAGGACCGTCCCATCCGGCCCCGGCCGCGCGTCTGCGATTCAGCGAACACGACCACGCCCTCCGCCGCGCCATCGAGCGCCAGCTTCTCCACGAGATCGTTGGTGGACGCCGTCCGCTCATACACCAGCACGTGGCGGCCAATGACCGTTCGGCCGAGCCGGTGCTGGATGTCCTCGGCCAGCAGGATGTCTGGCGACGCAGCAAGCCGGTAACCAAACGAAGGTTGGTGCTGGATGTCGTACCCGAGCGAGCGCAACTCCTCGATATGCCGGCTGACCGTGGCGCGCGACACCCCGAGCCGGTGGCCCAGGTCGGACGCGGTCACGAACCCGTCATCCGCGGCGCGAAAGACGGCAAGAAGCTGGGCGTCGAGGCTCATGAAAAGCAGCGGGAAAGTGGAGAAATGGAGTGTTGGAGTATGGGAGCATTGGAATGCCGGGATGTTAAAGTCACGGAGCAGCCGGGCAATAAAATCCAGCCCCAATCCCGGTACTCCATGACTCCATCACCCCAACACCCCATTTCCTTTACTCCTCGATTTCCAGCGAGAAATCCACGGCGCGGACACTGTGGGTGAGCGCGCCAACGCTGATGAAATCCACGCCGGTGCGGGCGATGGCCGCGACGCGATCAAGATTCACGCCGCCGCTGGCTTCGAGCTTGGCGCGGCCCGCGGTGATGCGGACGGCCTCGGCCATTTCCTCATCGGTCATGTTGTCGAGCAGGATCCATGGCGCGCCGCCGGTAAGCGCCTGTTGGAGTTCGTCGAGGTCCTTCACTTCGACCTCGGCGACCACGCGCGGCGCGTTTTGCCGGGCCGCGCGAACGGCCGCCGCGACGGGCTGCGGATGGTACCGCTTGAGCACGACGAGATGGTTGTCCTTCACAAGGATCTGGTCGTAGAGGCCCTTGCGGTGGTTGGTGCCGCCGCCCACGGTCACGGCGTATTTCTCCAGCGCGCGCAGGCCGGGCGTGGTCTTGCGCGTGTCGAGAATCTGGGCGCTGGTGCCGGCGACGCGGTCCACGAACGCCCGCGTGAGCGTGGCAATGCCGCTGAGCCGCTGGATGAAATTCAGCGCCACCCGCTCACCCGTGAGGATGGAGCGCGCGCTGCCCGCGATGGTGGCGACGCGCTGCTTCGATTCGGCCCGGTCGCCATCGCCCGCGAGCAACGTCACCGTCAGCCGCGGGTCAATCTGCCGGAAGGCCTCCGCCACCAGCTCCAGCCCGCAAACGACGCACGGTTCCTTCGCATGAATGTAGGCGTTCCCGCGCGCGTCCTCCGGGATGGTCGCGAGGGTGGTGACATCGCCACTGCCCACATCCTCGGCGAGCGCCGCGGCGACAACGTTCTTCAGGATATCAGGTGAAAGTGCCACGCCCACAGTTTCCGATGTCGGCCGCCGGGTTGCAAGCCTTCTGCTTGCACGATGCCGGCGAACGTCAGAGTTCCGTCAGGGCGTGGGTAAACGCGGCGTACGACCCCTCGTCGAACAGACAGAAGATGACGCGCTCCAGACCGGTCGGGCCGGCGAGATATCCGGCGGCGGTGGCCAGCAGGATGCGGGCGGCCCGTTCGAGCGGGAAGGAATAGATGCCGGTGGAAATCGCCGGCAGCGCGATGGCTTTCAGCTTCTTCTCGTCGGCCAGCCGCAGCGAGGAAAGACACGCGCGGCGCAGCTTGGCGTCCTCGTCGCCATCGCCCCAGACCGGGCCGGCGGTGTGGATGACGAACTTCGCCGGCAACCGGCCGCCGCTGGTGATGACTGCCTCGCCGGTTTCCAGCGGGCGGCCGCGCGCAGCGATGATGCGGTCGCTCTCCTCCTGGATGATCGCACCGCCCTGGCGGGCGATGGCCCCTGCAACACCGCCGCCATGCTGGAGATGGACGTTGGCGGCATTGACGATGGCATCCACGGCGAGCGCGGTGATGTCGCCGCGCTGGAGTTCGAGCGTTCCGCGGCCGATGTTCTTGACGGTGGCAGCCATGATGTTCCTCCGGTCGGCCCGACTGTACCGGCCGCCCGCCATGCTGTCACGCCCGGACGAAAATCGCCGCCGCTATTGCGTCACCGTGCCGCCGCCGGCGGGAGTTCCCTTGGCGTTGCCCTTGCCATGGGCGCCGGGCTTGGGCATGGCTTCGTCGAACGTCTTCTTCTGGTCATCCGTGAGCACCTCCCGGATGCCATCAATCAGTTCCTGCCGCTTCTCCCGGAGCGCCTTGGCCCCCTGCTTCTTCTTGGCCGGATCGTCGCCCTGCTTCGCGGCCTTCATCTCTTCCTGATGGGCCTGCATGAAGTCGCGAAACTTGGTCTTGCAGTCCTCGATCTTCTTCTTCTGCTGGTCCGTGAGCTGCACCTTGGCCAGCGCATCCTCCACGGGACCCAAACCGCGTTTGCCGTCCGCTCCCTTGTCCCCGCCGGACGCAAAGGACGGCATCATCCACGCCACCACGCAACCCAAAACCAGCATTTTCAACACCGATGTTTTCATAAACCGTGTCTCCTGTTTGTTCTTTGGACCCTCCAGCCATGATTCCGGCGCAGGAAAACCAACACCGCCCGTTTCGCAAAGTTGCCGTGCGGCGCCGGAAGAAAAAAGGGCGCGGGAACTCGCGCTCCCGCGCCCTTGCGGACAGAACCCTGTCCTGTGAATCGTTACTTCTTCTCCCCGTGACCGTGAGCCGCCTTGGCTTCATCCAGGGATTTCTGGAGCTTCTCCTTCTGCTCGTCGGTCAGGACGGCTTTGATGTCCTTCATCATGGCCTCGCGCTTCTCGGCGAACGGCTTCATGATTTCCTTCATCTTCGCGCGGTCGCCCGCCTGCTTGGCCGCCTCAAGTTCCTCCTTGTGCGCTTTCTGGAACTCCTGCATCTCGCCGCGGAATTTCGTCTTGATCGCGTCCACCTTCGTCTTCTGATCCTCGGTGAGGTTCAGCTTGGCGAGGAGGCCCTCCATCATGTCGCCGTGCTTGCCGCGCTTCTCGCCCTTGGCGGGCGGGTCGTCCGCGGCGTTGACCCACGGCGCGGCCATCAGCAACGCACAACCGAGTACTGCCATCTTCAGCATCGAATACATATCGTTCTCCTGTCTCTGTCCTGAGGTTTCCGGTTTCGCATCGTTCCCTCATGGAACGACGCATGAAGACCAACACCGCCCGTCCCGCAAAGTTGCGCGCGCGGCTTGCGTGCCGGCGTCCGTTGGTCAATCATGGGTTCATGACACCGAATGAGACGCGCGCCGCGCTGGACCGGCTGGCGCTGCAACCCAGCAAGGCGCTGGGCCAGAATTTTCTGGTGGACCGGAACATCGTTGGCCTCATCGTGGAAGCCGCCCGCCTCCGCGCCGACGACACCGTGCTGGAGATCGGTCCCGGCCTCGGCGCGCTGACGGAATTGTTGCTGGAGCACGCCGGCCGCGTCATCGCCATCGAGAAGGACGGCCGGCTCTACGAGTTTCTCCGCGAACGTTTCGGCCGCCGCCAACACCTGCACCTGGTCCACGCCGACGCGCTGGAGTTTGATCTCAACACCCTCGCATCCCTCCCGGACTCCACGGCACCCTCGTCTGGCGCTTCTTTCAAGGTGGTGGCCAATCTTCCCTACTCCGTGGCCACGCCGGTCATGCAGCGGCTGATCGATTCGCCCCTGCGCCCGCCCCGCATGGTCTTCACCATCCAGCGGGAAGTGGCCGACCGGCTCACGGCCCAACCGCGGACGAAGGACTACGGCGCGCTGACGCTGTTCACCCAACTGTACTACGAGGTCCATCGCGCACACGTCATTTCGCCGCGCTGCTTTATCCCGACTCCCGCGGTCGAGTCCGCAGTCGTCTAGCTGCGGATGGCGCCGCATCCCCTGCTGGAGCCGCCCCTCGAAGCGCCGTTCAAGAAACTCGTGCGCGCCGCGTTCGGCCAGCGGCGGAAAATGCTGCGCGGCGTGCTGCCCAAGGCCGCCACCGGCGTAGCGATGACATCCCCCGCGCTGGAAGCCGCGTTGGAACACATCGGCGCGCCGCCCACCGCGCGCGGCGAAGAACTAAGCCTGGCGCAGTGGCTGCTCCTGACGCGCGAACTGGTCGCCGCCGCCCCGGCGAAACCGAAGCAACCGTGATGGGCCTCCCGTGACCATGACCACCGACAATCAGGAGGAAGTGTTCGATGTCGTCAACGTCAACGACGAAGTGATCGGCCAGGCGACGCGCGGCGAGGTTCATCGCCGTCATTGGATGCACCGCGCCGTGCACATTTTTGTGTTCAACACCGCCGGGCAGCTTTATCTCCAGAAACGCTCGATGACCAAGGACAAGCATCCCGGTTGCTACGACTCCTCGGCCTCCGGGCATCAGGACGCGGGCGAGGACGCCGACACCTGCGCCCGGCGCGAGCTGCAGGAGGAACTCGGTCTGGAAGCCGATGCCGGTCTCACGCGCCTGCTCAAGATTCCCGCCTGCCTCGAGACCGGCTGGGAACACGTCACGTTCTACACATGGCAGACGGACGCCCCGCCACAGCCCAATCCGCGCGAGATTGAATCGGGCCGGTTTTTTGAGCTGGCGGAGGTGTTGAGGTGGATTGAGACGGACCCGGCCCAGTTTTCGCCCGGGTTTCTCAGGGTGTTGCAGAAGTTTGGCGAGCAGATGGGAAAGGGCTGACGTTCCCGGCGCGCGACGGCTAATAGTTGGGGCGCGAGTCCCGGATCAGGACCTGCTTTGTGTTGTAGGTCGTATCGTTTTTGTCCGCCGTCCAACACCCGGTCAATGCGATCAACCCCGACATCACCAACAGGCATCGCAATACTTTCATGGTTCCTTCCGTCACGGAAAACGGCCGCCACCGGCGCCGCTCTTCATCGCCAATGGGTGCCCACAAAGGTCTTCCATGAACCCTCGACAAACGGCCCCTTGGGCGGGCTCGCGTCCTTCACGGGCACGCGAATCCCCTCGTTCGGCGGCGGACTGCCGATGACCTGTCCCGCGGGTGCCGAACCGATCAACAGGACCAACGAACGCGCGAGCAGGCTGGGCGACAAAATGAACTCCAGTTCCATCTCAGGCCCCGTCTGACCCGGTTTCAAGACCAACGGGGCTGTGTAAGGTTTCTCAGCCACGTGACGAT
>CAZAAF010000356.1:0-5497 GCA_964482575.1 uncultured Verrucomicrobiota bacterium
AGCCGCTTGCTCGCGGCAATGGGCTTGCCGTCGAGGCTGCTGACCCAGACCGTGGCGTCGGTGTCCAGAATCTCGATCACCGCCGCGCGCGTCTCGATGCGCCGGACGGCCGGGGCGAACCCGCCCGCGGTCCGCGCCGTGTCGAGTGTGAGGATGTTGGCCCCGGCATTAATCGTCACTTCGCCCGTCTCGCTCTGGAAGGTGTTCTTCTTGAAATCGGTCCGGTTGGTTTTCGCCAGCCAGCCGCGCTCGTGCAACGTGTCGAGCAGGGTGGCGGCCGTGGCCGAGGCAAAGAGATTCGTCTCGGCGCCGGAGAACGACAGCACGAGGTTGTTCCGGGTCGCCTTGGCGTCGTCGCCGAGCTGCCAGCCGACGCGCGTCAGCCACGCCATGCCGTGCCACGACGGCGTCTTGTCGCGCGACGTGGTGGTCTGCTTCAGCAGCGCGTCCGGTCCCGAGGCGATGGCCACGGCGTGCCGGGCCGGCTGGATGTCCCCCCGCAGAAACAGGCAGAGGCTCGCGCGCTCGGCGGCCAGGTTGAGCGGGTCGCCGGCGACGTCGAAGTAGTTCATTGCGCCGGGCTGCGCGAGGTTGTCGCGGGAATGGCTGTAGGCGAAACGCCACAGGCCGTCCCAATCCTGCACCGCGCCCATCGCGCCGGTGAGGATGCCGCCCACGCCGCGGAACCGGCCGGGACCGGAGTAGTTGAACTCGGTGATGGTGAACGGCTTGCCGAAGACGCGGGTGAAGGCGCAGGGACGGCCGCCCGTCGCGCCGCCGGCGATGGGGCTGGTGTTGGCGCAACGCGAGGGCAGCGACCACGGCCGCTCCATGAATTCCGGATGGTCCACGTAGAAATGGTCGTCCACGTAATCGAACGCGCTCCGCACCGCCTGCAGTTGCACCGGGTTGGTCCACGCGTTGCAATCGGTCAACAGCGCCTTGCAATGAAGATCGTCGCGGAGGAACCGGCGCGTGCGCTCGAAGAAGTCGCGTTCCACCTCGGCCAGGAACCGGTTGAACGTGACGACCGCCGGCAGCCGGCCGTAGATGCTTGCCAGCGGCACGGTGCCCTTGGCGGGATCCTCGCCATCCTTGAGGTTGCCGAGCGCGCGCGACAACGACTCGCGATCGGGATAATGTGTCGCGAGCCAGCGGTTCCACGCACGCTGCCAGTCGTCGTGCAGTTTCTCCTTGAGGCGGCTGATGAAGTTGCCGGGGCAGTCCTCGTTGACGAGGCTCAGCCACGCCAGCGCGGGGTCGTCGGCATAGCGGAGCTTGGTGTAGGGATTCTCATGGTCGAGCAGCGCGCGGGCGAAGGCCTTGTAGTTGTCGTACGCGCGGTCGTTGACGTGGACGGCCATCTTGTATTCGTCCATGCCGATCTGTCCCGGCTCGCCCTCGTAGATGTCCGACATCGCCACGGGGCGCGAGACGAACAGATCGGTGGTGACGTAGATGCCCTGCCGCTTGAGCGCCGCGAAGAAGTAATCGAACTGTTCCAGCCGGTCCGCCTTCAACCGCGGCCCGCCCGGCCCGTGCTCGACCAGTTCGCCCTCGTAGTGATGGATGCGCACGGCGTTGTAGCCCAGCCGCGCCAGCCGCTCCGCCACCCGGTCCGCCATCTCGTGCGACAGGTACTGCGCCGTGAAGCAGAAGTTGACCCCGTAGAACCGCGCGGGCGTTGCGCGCTTCTCGAACGCGAACTTGCCCTGCCGCGTGGCGACGACGCGCCCGTAGCGTCCCGCCGGTGCATGGCGCGGGATGGCCTGGCTGAAATCCAGCGCCGACCCGGCTTCAACGTCCAACGCCACATCCAGCGGCAGCCACTCCGCGCCGGCGGTGATCGTCACGGGTTTGTCCTCCTCGATTCGCATCCCGCCGTCCGCGCCGAGCGTGAAGGCCAGGGTCGCCGTTTTGCCGGCGGGCCAGGTACCGGAGACGTTCGGCGGCTCGATGCGCACCGAGAACATCTCGCCCCACTGCCGGTCATCCTGCAGCAGCACATGGGCCGGCGTGGCGAAATCCAGCCGCAAGGCGGCCGCGGCGGGCGGGGTGAGCTTGAACGACTTGGTCGGCGCCGCATACACCTGGGCTTCCTTGTACATCACCGGCAACACGCCCGCCTTGCCGTCCGCCGTAAATTGCCCGCCCGCCAGAAACGCTGACGGCACCGTCATCGTCACGTTCAGGCTGTTGAGCTTCATCTCCTTCCGCGGCGTCATCCGATACTCCAGCCGCAGCCCCGCCGGGTCCGCCGTCGCGCGCAATTCGACCTCCACCACACCGCCGCCGGGCGCGTGAATCAGGCCGTGGCGCATGCCGTCCACGGGCAGTTCACCCGCCTTGCCGCCGCTCATGGTGGCGAACTGCCACGGCACCTCGAACAGGGCGGGCGTCAGGGTCCCAAACTCCTTCCCGTCGCGCTCGATGCGCACCGCGCCCGCCGGCGACACCACGGCCGACCATTGGGGCACCTCGGCGCAGGCGGTGACGGCCAGCACGGCGAGGGCGGCAACGAATGAAAGGTGTTTCATGCGGCCAGAGTAGCGTGACGGTCCGTCCAGCGCGAGCGCGGTTTTGACGGGAAAACGTCCCTGGCAAGGCCGGGCGGGGCGTGCAAACGGTGCTTGCGTTCCCTCCGCGTTATTCCGCTATTATTGCCGGAATGAGCAGCACGGACATTCCAAAGGCATACGAAGCAAAACTGGTTGAAGACAAGTGGTATCAGGACTGGCTGGCGAAGGGACGCTTCACGGCGAACCCGGCTTCGGCCAAGCCGCCGTATTGCATCGTCATCCCGCCGCCGAACGTCACCGGCGTGCTGACGATGGGCCACGTGCTGAACAACACGCTTCAGGACATCCTCTGCCGCCGCAAGCGCATGCAGGGGTTCGAGGTGCTCTGGCTGCCGGGCACCGACCATGCCGGCATCGCCACGCAGACTGTGGTGGAGCGGACGCTCCGCAAACAGGGCGTCATCCGGCACCGCAACGATCTCGGCCGCGAAAAGCTCGTCGCCAAAATCTGGGAATGGAAGGAAAAGCACGGCGGCATCATCATCCAGCAGCTCAAGAAACTCGGCTGTTCCTGCGACTGGTCGCGCGAGCGGTTTACGATGGACGAGGACTACAGCAAGGCCGTGCTGCACTGTTTCGTCGAGCTCTACAAGAAGGGGCTGATTTACCGCGGCAAGCGCATGGTCAACTGGTGCCCGGTGTCGCAGACCACGCTCAGTGATGAGGAAGTCATCATGAAGCAGGTGCAGGGCGAACTGTGGCATTTCAAGTACCCGCTGGTGGGGAAGGACGGGCACACCAGCAAGACGGAGTTTCTCGTGGTGGCCACGACGCGCCCCGAGACGATGCTCGGCGACGAGGCCGTGGCGGTGCATCCGGACGACGAACGCTACAAGGCGCTCGTCGGCCACAAGGTGTTGCTGCCGATTCAGAACAGGCAAATTCCCATCATCGCCGACCCGCTGGTGGACCCGAAGTTCGGCACCGGCTGTGTGAAGGTGACGCCCGCGCACGATCCCGCCGACTACGAGATGGCCCAGCGCCATCACCTGCCGTTGACCGTGGTCATTGGTCCGGATGGCAGGATGACCGGGGCGGCGGGCGAGGATTTTGAGGACATGGACCGGCTGGAATGCCGCGAGGCCGTGGTGGAGCGGCTGCGCCTCGACGGCCTGCTGCTGAAGACCGAGCCGTACACGCACAACGTCGGCTACAGCGAGCGCGCCGATGTGCCGATCGAGCCGCGCGTGAGCGAGCAATGGTTCCTGAAATACCCGCAGGTGGAGAGGTCCCTCGCCGCCGTCGAGAAGGGCGAGATCAAGTTTTACCCGGAGCGCTGGTCGAAGACCTACACGCACTGGCTCGGCAACATCCGCGACTGGGCCATCAGCCGCCAGCTCTGGTGGGGTCACCGGATTCCGGTCTGGTACCGGAAGAACGTTGAACCCGCTGCGAGAAATGCGGAGTCTAATATTTACGTGGGTGTGAGGCCGCCGGCCGATCCGGATAATTGGGAACAGGACTCCGACGTGCTCGACACGTGGGCGTCGTCGTGGCTCTGGCCGTTCGCGACGATGGGATGCTGGCCGGAGGAACAGTCGGCAACGCTGAAGAAGTTTTACCCGACCACCGACCTCGTGACCGGTCCGGATATCATCTTCTTCTGGGTCGCGCGCATGATCATGGCCGGCCATGAGTTCATGGGCCAGAAGCCGTTCTCGAACGTCTATTTCACCGGCATCATCCGCGACAACATCGGCCGCAAGATGTCCAAGAGCCTCGGCAACTCGCCGGACCCGCTCGACCTTATCGCCAAGTACGGCGCCGACGGCCTGCGTTACGGCCTGATGCTCATCGCGCCGCAGGGCGCCGACATCCTGTTCGCCGAGGAACGGATGGAGGTCGGCCGCAACTTCTGCAACAAGCTCTGGAACGCCGCGCGTCTTCGCGAGATGCAGGACGCACCGGATGGATCGCAGCCTCCGGGCGCGATGTCGGGGACGGTGAAGCCTGAACTGCTTTCATCCGACGACCATTACATTCTGGCCAAGCTCGATGACTGCATCCGCGAAGTCAGCGGCGCTCTCGACCGTTTTGAGTTCAACCAGGCCGCGCAGGCGCTCTATGGCTTCTTCTGGGGACAATACTGCGACTGGTATCTCGAGGTCTCGAAGTCCGCGTTGCAGGGCACCGACGCCGCCCTCAAGGCGAATGTCTGTGCCGTGATGGACATCGTGCTCTCCAACGTGCTGCGGCTGCTGCATCCGTTTGCGCCGTTCATCACCGAGGAGTTGTGGCATGGCCTTGGCTTCTCTGAAATCTCAAATCTCAAATCTGAGATTCCGGATTCCACCATCCAGTTCGCCGGATGGCCCAAGCCGACCGGTCTTGGCAATGCGTCGGTGGTGGATTGGGTGTCGAAGAAATACGCGCTCATCGTTGCCGGTCGCAACCTGCGCGCCGAGAAGAAGATCGCGCCCGGCAAGAAGGCCAACTTCAAGGTCCAGGCCACGACCCCGGACATTGCCATCCGCTTGCAGCATGAACTGCCGACGTTGCGCATCCTGCTCCACGCCGACCAGATTGAGTTTGTGGACGCGAACTTCCAGCCGTCTGCCGGGACGCCCGCGGCCGTGGCCGAACTGGGCTCCATCTTCATGCCGCTGGAGGGCCTGGTGGATCCTGCCGCCGAACGGAAACGGGTGGAGGCGCAGCTTGTGAAACTCGAGAAGGAAATCGAGATGATTGACCGCAAGCTGGCCAATCAGGATTTCGTCGCCAAGGCGCCGCCGGCGGTCGTCAATTAGCAGCGCACGAAGCGCGAGGAACTGGTGCGCCAGCAGGCGGAATTGAAGAAGCTGCTCAGCTAAAAGCCTGTCGGGTTTTCGCGCAGGCCGTTTGGAAAAAGGGAATCGTGAAGCTAAACGCAGAGACGCAGGGCGGTGGAGACGCAACCGAATCCGGTGGGGCGAGACTCC
>CAZAAF010000357.1:0-519 GCA_964482575.1 uncultured Verrucomicrobiota bacterium
CGCCGCCTCGAAGGAGACCTCGGACGGCTCGAAATCCTCGTTGTAGGTCGGCCGCCGCTGGGTGTCGTCGTAAATCTGGCGGTCCATGGCGAACACGTTCAACCCGGTGAAGCGCTCCGGCGCCCGCGCTTCGATCCCGGGCCAGAAGGGATTTTCCCAGCCGTCGGTCACCGCGTGCTCGAGCAGCCAGCGATAGCCGCCGTCGCGCGTCCACCAATACGCGACGGGCAGGGCGGTGGTGGCCATCGTGGGGAGCATGCCGTAACCGCTGTCGCCGAAACCCGCCGGCCACTGGCGCGTGTCGCCGCAGCCCACGACATAGTCGGCGTAGCGTTTGATCAACCCGTTCTCGAAAAACCGCAGGTCCCAGTCCGCCAGCGAGAACCGGATGGTGTGGTCCATCGTCAGCACCAGGTAGCTGTCGGCGTCCTCCTGGGGTTTCCACGAGCGCGCCTGCGCCGTGAACCCGAGCCGCGCCCGGCGCAGCCATTCTTTGGCTTCCGCGAGGTGAAAGTGCCG
>CAZAAF010000357.1:529-5495 GCA_964482575.1 uncultured Verrucomicrobiota bacterium
CAGCCCGAGCAACGCGAACGTCGTGTGGTTCCACGTCACCGTGAACTTCTCGTCGATGAGCCGGTATTCGTAGGAACAGTGCGTGAGATCGCGGCTCCAGCCGAGGAACGCCTCCAGATACTCGCGCCGTTTCTCCGGCGTGATCAGCGGGCATTCCTCGAACGCATCCCACGCCGCAAAAATCTCGCCCGCCGTCGTTTCCTCCGGCCACGGCGTGTGGCGTTTGGGGTTCTTGCGATAGACCTCGGCCATGATGTCGAGCGCGGCGATGGCGAGCTGCGCATAGGCGTCCTCGCCGGTCTTGAGATATTTCTCGGCGTTGACGCGGAACCCCGCGAACGACGGGTCCACCGGTTGCGCCAGGACATTGCGTCGCGTGGCCGGCGTCAACGGCTTTGCCGGTTCGACGACCAGGGCGTAGGGCATGATCGTGGCCGCCCCGTCGCCTTGCAGCAGGCCGAGGAATCGCTCGACGGCCTTGCCGAGCTGTTCGGTCCGGCTTGCGCCGAGCACGATGACATTCTGGCCTCCGCCCCAGTGATACGGATCGAACACCGTGTGCACCGTGCAGCCGTCCGGGCCGGGGAAGTGCGCGTCCTCGTAGGTGTAGCGGCTCCAGTAGAGGCGCGTCAGCAGGTCGTTGTTGAGCATGTTGCCCAGCGCGATGGCGGTTTGTTCGCCCGGCGGGGTGTCGGCGAGCCGGGTCACCAGTCGCGGTTCCACGCCCAGCCGTTTGGTGAGCGCGGCGCGGAGCGTTTCCGCCGCCGCCCGTCCCGCGTTGTCGTCGGGCACGAGAATCACCGGCGGCCGGCCCTGGCTGACCAGCGGCGTCGTCTGGCGGATGGGTTGGATGGGACCGAGTGCGGTAGGCGCTTTCGTGTCAGCAGCGAACGATGTGCCACAGACAATGAGGAGGCTGGTGACGAGAGCCACCAGCAGTTTCGTGGAGCTCATGAGATTGTGTATTTCAGTACGTGACCACCGCGATTTCATAGACGCCCACGGCGGGAACGGTGAAGCTCACCAAGCCGCCGTCTTGTTTGAAGGATGCCGGGATGTCGTTGGCGTGTTCAGGGCTGGCCAGCACGACGGACTTGGCGGTGCGGCCCTTCGGTAGCGCGACGCGAACAGTGACCTCCTTCATCGGGTTGTCGGTGCGGTAGTTGACGAGATGCACCATGCGGCGGGCGTGCTGCTCGGTCAGTTCGGCGCAGAGGCCGGGTGCATCGTTCGTAACGGAAAGAGAAAGCTGGCCGCCGCAGGCGCGGCGGATGGCATCGCGCCAGTCGCCATTCTCGTCCACGCGGACCACGCGGTCCTGCGGCAGGTCGTCGAGCGCGGGTTTCGGGCGCGGGAGCATCCATTCATTGTGGGTGGCCAGCGGGCCGAGGACGCAGAGCCGTCCGCCTTTCGCGACGTACCGGCGCAGGGCCTTCACCTGCGCATCCGAAAGCGCCACGCATCCCGGCAGGACGAGGGCGGGCCAGCGCGAAAGCTCATCGAGTTGCGTGTCGAACACCAGTTGGAACGCGCAACGATTCTCGATCAGCAGGTCCTCGACTTTGCCGGTCAGCGCCGCCGTCGGGCGATCCCCGAACTGCATTGAGGGATGGCTGCGGAACACGCCGGCGTCGGCCACCACCTTCGCGTCGCGGAACAGGTCGTGGCGTTTGTGATAAAAGTCCACGAACGGCAGCAGCGCGGGCGACATCGGTCGTTCGTTGCCGGGATATTCCCAGAGCTGGCCGTATTCGAACCAGCAGATGCAGCCGAAACAATCGAGGTTGAACGCCATGGATTCGGCGGCTTCGAGCGGGTTGATGGTATAGACGAACGCCGAGTTGTTCAGGACGCGCGCGGCCTTGAAGGTGCGGATGCGGGTGGTGAGCTTGCCCTTGGTGAAGCCGGGATGGCGGCCTTCGTCCCAGAACGCCTCGCCGCCGCGCAACAGCCGCCCGTGGTCCACCGCCCAGCGGACGGTGCGGTCAATCCCCGCCGGGTTGGTTTCCATGAGGACGTCCGGCTGCAGTTTGCGCGCGTACCGGGTCATCGCGTGGAACGAGTCGGCGATGGACTGGCTGCAGAAATCCGCCCACGCGCGGCCGAGGAGGTTGGTGCAGGCGCGGTCCGGCGGCGGCATCACGGTGGCGGGGTCGGTGATGCCGTTTTCCTTGAGCAACGATGCCGGGAAGGTCTGGCGCAGGTATTGGCGGAATCGCGCCACGGAGTTGGCGTCGTACCCGGGACCGGCGGTGTAGTTGTCAAAATGGACGAGGTCGGTATGCATGTCCTGGACCGCGAACCGCACGATCTTGCGATAGAACGCCTCGGCGTCGGGATGATTGCGGTTCCAGTAGTAGCGGTAGCCGGCCGTCTTGCCGTAGGGGATCGGCGTGCCGTCGGGGTTGAGGATGATCCAGTCCTTGGACTGTGGCATCTCCTTGTAGAACAGCTCCCAGATGAACGCGCCGCTGGAAGTGTAGCAGCCTACGCGCAACCCGGCGTCGTGGCAGAGTCTGGCGAACTTTACCGCGTCGGCCATGCTCTCGCGCTCGGCCTCCAGCCCGCCGCCCTTGTAGCAGTGCATCATCACGAAATTCACGCCGAGCGATTTCAGCTTTGCCACCATCTCCGGGCTGTGCTCGCGCGCGTAGGCGGCGCGTTGTTCCGCCGTGGGCGTGTAGCCCTCGCCGCCGTCGCGCCGCACGCGGAACAGCAGCGGTTCCCAGCTTCCCGCCATCACGATACCGTCCTGTCGCAGCCAGGCCGGCCGGTGGTTGCCCTGGAGCGTGAGCCGCGGCGTGTCGGCGGCGGGGGCGGAGTCCGCAGCCAGCCAGCCGGCGAATAGAAACAAGGCGGAGATGAGGACTCTTGTTTTCATGATGGTTTACTCCTAAGCGGCCAATGGTCTCATTCCTTTGGGGGTGATGGCTGGAATAACTCAGCCTTAAAACGGTCTATTGGATATGTTTCGCGTCCTCCAGACATTTTTCACAACCAATCATGTTCAAGCAGAGGACTAGGAACAAAATGATCGCAAGAAGGAGAAAAGTGCGACGCTTGCGTTTCAAAACAAAAAGAGCCAACAAGACAACATAGCCGCCGAAAGAAACACTGTAGGCCAAATACGGCAAAGCTTGCATCGCTTTCGGCATGATTCGCATCAGGCCGACGGGAAATACACAAACAAAGAGAATCAACGTCCCCAGCATCCCCATGGGATTATTTGAAAGGAATGCCAGACATAATCCGTAAGCCGCCAGAACAAACGCGACCATGCCGAAGTAAGTCATCAAAGCAACGAACAGGTTGACTTTGTCCGGGCGACGAAGGGATTTTTCCTGATGATAAAAAGCCCTGGCGCGTGTCCCAAAGCAGTGCGTCAGAATCTTGGATGGCGGCGTTGGTTCCTTTTGAGCTGGGCCGACTATCTCAGTCCATTTCGGACCCAGCAATTCATCGGGTAATCCAAGACCGGGATTTCCATGCAACAAGAGGAGTTTCAAGTCTGTTAATTCCAGCAACGATTCCGGCAGGGAGGTCAACGCGTTGTTCGAGAGATTGAGCGATTGCAGCTTCGCCAGTTTCCCCACGGATTCCGGCACCATCAAGAGACCCAGCCCGGAAAGGTCAAGGAGGGTGTCTCCTTGGTATCTGGCTTTTTCGATGCGCCGTTCAGCTTCGCTTTGCGCAGAATCGGCGCGTTGGCCAAGTGGGTTATTTTCTCTGTTTACCATGGCTGAGCGTGGGGCCAGTCGGGACAATGAGCGTCGTTGCCGAAGAAGTCAACGCCGCAGCCGTCATCAGCTTCGCGCAGTGTGTATCTGCCTCCGGCAGGCGGCGAGCATGGCGCGCCAGTGGGGGCGCAGGAACGCTGGGTGTTGCATCGCGTCGCGGGCGTATTTGCGGCCGGCCTGCGCGAGGTCGAGCGCCGCCTCGATGCGTGTTTCGTCCCGGTTGTTCGCCAGCGCCAGCACGCGCGCGTTCGCCGCCACGATCTTGGAGTCGCCCGCGGACCAAAAACCGCCGCCCTGCGGGCCGACGGTGTTGGCGAAGACATAAAAGACCTGGTTCTCAAAGGCGCGCGCGACGATGCCGTCCCGGCCGCCGCGTTTTGCCTTCGACACCGCGAGCGTGTCCAATCCGGCGTTCGGGTGAAACAGGATTTGCGCGCCCATCATCACGGGCAGGCGGACCAGCTCGGGATAGCGCCGTTCGTGACAGATGATCGCAGTACACGGGATGCCGTCGAGCCGGAAGAAAGCCAGGGCATTGCCCGGCGTGAAAAACGCTGCATCGCCCGGCGTCAGTTGTATCTTGTGATAGCGGAACACCTCGCGCCCGCGCCGGTTGAAGACGACCAGCGAGTTGTACCACCGGCCCCGGGTGTGCGTCGGCGACCCCACCAGCACGTTGCAATGATGCCGGCGGGCCGCGGCGGCCATCGCCCGAAGCCCCGCTTCGATCCCCGCCGGATCGAGCTTCCGGAAATCGAGGTTGTAGCCCGTCATCGCGCACTCGGGAAACAGAATGACGTCCCCGCCCGAGCGTGCGAACCCGGCGATGTGTTGCTCCATGAATGCAACGTTCTCCGGAATCGTTCGCCGGAATTTCATCTGCACGGCGGCCGCTTTTATCTGCTTTTCCATGTCATGACCTTGGTTCGGTGAGGGCTTGGACCGCCGCCTCGATCTTCGGTTCGTATGTTTCCTTGCACTTGTTCACCAGCTGGCAGGCGACGCATACCTCCTCGGCGAAAACCTTCTTCGTTACCCTGGTTTTGATCAGGCGGTAGAGCGCGTCGGCTTGCATCGTGTCGCCGGGTTTCAAGCCCAGCGTGCGGAGGGCGTTCCTGTCCGAGGCCATCGAGTCCTCATTGTCCCGCGGGTAGGTCTTCAGACTCTTGGTGCAAATTCCTTTCGCATGATCCCACCATTCGCACGGCCCGCAGATGTCGTCCATGCCG
>CAZAAF010000358.1:0-5487 GCA_964482575.1 uncultured Verrucomicrobiota bacterium
CGTCGTTGCTCCGAATGCTCACCAAAGTACTTACTAAGCAGGGCTTGCCGGGTGGGACTGGTCGCAAGGCGCGGATGGACGCCCGTGCCCTCCGTAGCGGCGATGGTTTCCACCTGTGTTTTGACCTCGCTGACGTGCTGGTAGCGGCGTTCGGGCTCCTTTTCCAGCGCACGCAGGACGACCTCGTCAAGGCGCACGTCAATAACCACCTTCTTCGACGGCGGGGCGAACTGGCCGGCGGGCAGCTCGCCGGTGAGCATCTGGTAAAGCACGACGCCGAGTGAGTAGATATCAGCGCGATGGTCCACGGTCTGCGGGTGCTCGCGCTGCTCCGGCGCCATGTACTGCGGTGTGCCGACGACGCCTGTAGCGGCGGTCTCTGACTGCCAGGCAGCCGCGTCGCTCCGGGACGCATCCTCATGGCCACTCGCGTCACGGAGTGACGCGGCTACAATCTTCGCCACGCCAAAATCGGCGATCTTCACCTGGCCGTCCTTGCCGAGGAGGATGTTCTCCGGCTTGATGTCGCGATGGACGATGCCGCGGTCATGGGCAAACTGAAGCGCGTCGCAAATCTGCGGGACGATGGCCAGCGCCTCCTTCGGCGAAAGCCGGCCCGCGTGAAGCAACTGTCGCAACGTCACGCCGTCCACGTATTCCATCAGGAAATAAAAAAGGCCGCCGGCCTGGCCAAACTCGTAGAGCGTGACGATGTTCTGGTGATGGAGCTTGGCCAGCGCGCGGGCCTCGCGCGCAAACCGCTCGGCGAACGCCGGGTCGCGGCCGATGGCGGGCGGGAGGATCTTCAACGCCACGAGGCGGTCGAGTTGTTTCTGGCGCGCCTTATAGACCGCACCCATCCCGCCCCGCCCGAGAAGTTCGAGGATGTCGAGTTGGGGGAATGCCGCCGCCAGCGCCGCCGGGGATGGCGGTTCAAAGACAGTCTCCCGTGTCCCGGCGGCGGTATCACCCGCCGCGCCCTGCCGAAGCAGGCAGGCCGGGCAAAGCCCCGCCAGCGCGCCCGCCGGCAGCGGGGCGCCGCATTGGGGACATTGCGCTCCTTCTGGCATGGCCGGATTCGCTTGGGATGTATTCATACATCCTTCCACAGAGGCGAATTGGTGGAATTGTTACAAAGAAAATGCGCCTGACACCACTCTTTTGCCACCGCGGCGCTGGAGATACCGTTCTCACCCAAAGACCCGCCCTTCAGACAAAAGGGTCACGCGGGGGGACCTGTCACGGTGTCACATCCCGATGCATCACGCCCGTCAACTTCCATTCCTTGTCCAGGCGGCCAAACGTGAGGTGGTAGTCACCGTTGGCTCCTTCCAGACGGGTGTCATCCTCCCCGCGTCCGGTAACGCGGGCGCGGAGGTCGGCCGTGGCCGTGTCCCCGGCGACACGGACGAGGGTGCGGCCGGTGATGTGGATTCCGAAGTCGTGATAGTGCTGACGCAGCGAGCGGATGGAAAAAAGCAGGGTGCGTCTGTCGTTACCCCAGTCGTCGCGGTAATCGGAGGCGACGGCAGCCTCAAGCCCGAAGAGGCTACCAGACTCAGCCGTCTGCCGGAGGGTTTCAATCTGAAGCAAAACCCGCTTCTCGTCGGTCATCAACAGTCGTTCGCAAACCCACCACGCCAGTGCAAAAAAAGCCCAGGCCGCGAGGATGTAGAGAAGCCAGCGTTTCATGAGAGCGTGATGAGTAACAAGTAACTGGTGACTGGTAAATCCAACCCGCAGGAGGTGGTTTTGAAAACGGTGTTTTGCCCAGGTTGGAGCCGTTCAGGCATCGCCGGGCGGGTGGCGGCCGGCTTACGAATTACCAATCACCAGTTTCCAATCGCCAATCATCCTCCTTCTCAACTCCCGGGTACGGCCTGGGCGCGGCGGCGAACCGGTTCGGGGAGTTGATCCCCGAGCGCATTTCTGGCCTGCTCGTAGTAACGAATGGCATCAGGAGCCCGACTCGTTTCCCAGGCATAGAGAGCCAGCCCGGCAAGAGCCCGACCGTCTTGCGGAGTGACGCTGGCCTGCAGTAACGAATAAATGGTCGACTCGGTCAAGTCACTCCATCGAAAGGCAATGGTTCCTACGCCCACGGCAATGCTGAGGCTGTCGGCGGTGGCGCTGACGGGCTTGCCCTGCAGGGTTCGGCCCCGGACCAGTGTGAAGGCGCGGGATGGCAATGTTCCCTTGCCAACGGCCGCAATCAGACAGTTTTTCGATTCGGCGAGCAATTGAAGCTCTGCGACGCGGGCTTCCAGCCGGGCACGAACATCGACGTTAGGCGACTTGGCAATCTGGGCCGTCATGTATTGGCAGGCATATTCGAGATAAAAGCTGCGCACCCAGCCCTCGGTGGATGCGATGATGGTGCGGGCCTGAGCCTCGGCCTGCTCGCGTCGTGCCGCGTCCGCCGCAGCCTTGGCGGCGGCTTCCTCGGCCATCTTTTTGTCGTAGGCCGCATGGCCGGCCTGGGTTTCCTGCAGGACGACGTCAAGCTTGGCCAGGACGGCCCCGGCTTTCAAGCGGACGGGTAGCGGCGCGCTTTGCCATGGTTCGATGAACTTCCGCAAAGCCGTTTCGGCCTCGACGAATTTGGATTCCCTGACCAAAGCCGCGGTGCTTTCCAAAATCTTCTGCACATCCGCCTCGGAGGGACCGGCAGGTACCGGCGGCGCGTTGGTGACCGTGGTGATGCTGGCAACCGCCGGCACGGCGGTCGTGGGTTTTGGCGGCGAAGAAAGCGCCGCCACGGCCTGTGTGCCAGCGGGAATCGCCGACGACGGAAGGGTGGCAGCCGGTTTTGAAGCCATGCCGGCGGCAGACGGGGCGGCGGGCTTCTTTTTTCCGGAGAATGCCGGCGCCTGAATCCAGACAACGACACCGATAAGAACCGCCACCCCAACGAAAGTGAGGACCCAGATGTTGACCGGAGATCGGCGGGCGGCGGTGGCGACAGGTACAACAGGTGTCTCACCCCGCTGGATCGCCTGAAGGCGTTCGACCTCCTTCAACAGCTCGGCGGGCGATTGGAATCGTTGGGCGGGATCCTTGGCGAGCAATTTCAGGATGACCGCTTCGAACGCCGGCGAAATCTGGGGGTTGAGACTGCGCGGCGACGGCGGCGTCTCGGAGATCTGCTTGCCCATCACCACGGCGGGATTGTCGCCGTCGAATGTGGGTCGGCCACAAATGAGGTGGTAAAGCGTTCCGCCGAGCGCATAGAGGTCGGTGCGAATGTCGAGATTGGTCTGGCCCCGGCATTGTTCGGGCGCACAATACTGCGGGGTGCCTTCCGTAAACCCCGCCTTGTCGGCCGGTGCACCATGGCGTTGCGCCAGGCCCAGGTCGGCGAGTTTGGAACGGCCGTCGGCGGTCAGGAGGATGTTGGCGGGTTTGATGTCGCGATGGATGAGCCGGGCGCGACGCCAGGCGAAATCGAGCGCCTGGGCCATTTGCTGCGCCACATCCAGCGTCTCCGCCTCGGAGAATCGACCGACGTTGGCGAGCCGCTCATGCAGCGAGCCGTTTTCGACCAATTCCATGACGAAGTACCAGATGCCATTGTGAACACCGGCTTCGATGGCTTGGACGATATTGGGATGGCTCAGCTTGCCTGCCGCACGGGCTTCTTCAAGAAACTTGGTGGTGTATTCGGCGTCGGAAGCCAGCTCGGGCGAGAGGATTTTGACAGCCACAAGCCGGTCTAACGACAGTTGGCGGGCGCGGTAAACAGTGCCGCGGCCGCCTTCGCCGATCTTGGCCAGGACTTCATACCCTGGAATCTCGTTAGGTGGTACCGTCACGTCGGCAGAATACTAGCGCAGCCGTGCGGCCGGTGGAACAACCTTTTACACCGCACGCCCATCACGTTCGTCCACCCTTGCGTGAGCAAGGATGGACGAAACGAGATCAATGGGCACATACCGCCGCCTGCGAACGGACGCGAACCGTACGGGCCGCGGCGTCACCTACTTGGCCGCAGGCGTGGCCGCCGGCGCACCTGCCGGTGCCGCGGGAGCTGCTGAATTGGGAGCTGCCGCACCCGCTGCGGGGGCGCCAGCCGCCGACTGACCTGCCGGCTGCTGCTGCACTTGAACGATGCCGTAGTACGCCATGCGCTGCAGCACGGCGCCATCGCCCGTCTTTTGGACATACTGTACCAACGCGTCGCGGAAGCGCATGTTGGTTTCGATCATCGGGCGGCTTTGTTCAAACTGCCGCTTCATGCCCTGAATGTTGCTGGTGAGGTTGTCGTTCTGCAGTTGGATGTATGAACTGACTCGATAGCTCAGCACAAACACCAGAAGGGCGACAACGGCAACACAAATGCCGAGAATCAACGAATCGTCAGAAGTTTTAGAAATGGGTTGGCTCATGGTCTTTTTCCAATTAGCGGTTGCGGGGAGCAGGGGTCGAAGGCGTGGTGGACGGACGGTTGGTCTGCGTAACCGTCCCGGCTTGGGGTTGTCCTTGCTTCAAACCAAACGGGACCAGTACCTGGTCAATCGCCGGCTGCTGGCGGCTGTACATAAGCAGCTCCTGCGCCAGCCGCTGATAGACGGCCTGCTGAAGCTGCAGTTGGTTGGCTATTGCCGAGTTCTGGCGTGCTTCATCCAAGAGCTGGGCATGCACACTGCCGCGCGACCAAGCCAAGATGACGCCGATGAGCGCCAAAATGACGCAAACCGGTACCACGAGTTTATTTATCAGTTCTGACATGATGTTCTCCTACGTTTTTTGGGTCAAAGTTAGGCGTCGAATTTACATGGCGGCGGCGCACTAGTCTATGACAATTTTCCCGTTTTTGGGTTCCTGCCATTCCGCCAGTCGGCTCAGTCCCGATAGGCCGGTTTGAAAAAAACCCTGTAAACCGCCCCTCCGAGCCATCCGCCCAGCAGAGGCGCGGCGATATAGACTGTCCACCATCCCTGTCCGTTGAATCGAAATGGCAGACCACCCCATCCTGCCAACGAGGAGAACACTCGCGGAGCCAGATCGCGCGCCGGATTGAAGCAAGCCATCGTCATCGGGCCCAGCAAGGAAATCAGCAAGGTAACGGTCAACCCAATGGTCGCGGCCGTAAGAATCTGTGGGCGTGTCCCATTTCGTTCATCGGTGGAACAAAAAATAACCAGCAGAAGAACTGATGTCCCAAGCACTTCTGCGCCAAAGGCTGCTGGCGCGCTCATCCGTGCCCGTACCGGATCTGTCAGCGGCTTGCCTCCGGGCGATGGGAAGTATTCGCCGAAGACCATCGCGCTGGCCTCGCTGCCGGGACCGCCGCGCACGATGCCGTTGGTGCGCTCAAACTCCTCCAAAGCGCCGCCGAACACCCCATATAATGCGGCCGACGCGGTAAACGCACCGAGCATCTGGATAGCAATGTACGGTAACACACGCGATTTCGGAAAATCCGACCTCACGGCCATGCTCAAGGTCTCGGCCGGGTTCAGGTGTGCAGCGCTTAGAGCGCCGGTC
>CAZAAF010000359.1:0-5429 GCA_964482575.1 uncultured Verrucomicrobiota bacterium
CGCGTTCCAGGCGGTGGACGGCGAGGGGCGGTCGGAGTTGAACGAGATGTCGTGGGTGTACGTCCGGCCCGGCGAACAGCGCGGCTGCCTCGGATGCCATCAATCGCGCCAGTCGTCGCCTCCGCACGCCGCGGCGATCATGCAGGCGATGCGGACGCGGCCGTTGAAACTGCTGGGGCAGGGGCAGCCGCTCCGGTTTCGCGGCAACAACCCGGCGGTGACCGGGCTGATGGAGCTTCAACTGGACCGGTTCCGCGAGGTGGCCGGGCTCAACCGCCACAGCATGGGCGGCGCGGCCGACATCACCGGCGCGCAGGAAGTGGCGGCGCTGGTGGCGCAGGTGCGCGGCGGGGATGACCGGTTGAAAGTGACGGCGGCGCAGCGGCTGGCGGTGTTCCGCCGGCCCGAAGCCGCGCCGGCGCTGGCGGCGTGTCTGCGCGACGGGAGCCGCGAGGTGCGCGTGGCGGCGGCCGTGGCGCTGGGGGATTGCGGCACGCGGGAGTCGGTGGACCCGTTGCTGGCCGCGCTGGCCGACGCCGACCCGCTCGTGGCGCAGGCGGCGTCCCTGGCGCTGGAGAATCTCACGGCCCACACGTCCGGGTTCAACGCCTTCGTGGCGCCGGACGAGCGGCCGCGGCAGGTGGCGGTCTGGCGCGACTGGTTGCGCGACAACAACTGGACCCGGCTCGAGCAGGACCTGGCGCGGCGACTGGAAGGCGCCGACCGCGACGCGGTGCGGCGCGCGGCGGTGGCGCTGGGGCATGTGGGCGCCGATGCGGCGCGGGCGGCGTTGCGGAAATACGTGGCCGCCGAGCGGAACAACAATCCCTATCCGGAATGGCGCAAGTCCCATCTGGGCGACGGCGCGCGGTTCAACTCGCTCGTGCCGGCCAACCCGCGCACGTTGCAGGCGGCAACGCGCGCGCTGGGTTGCCTGAAGGACACCGAGGCAGTGCCGTTGCTGGCCGAGACGCTGCGCATCCACAGTCATCCGGCCACGGGCAACCTCTTCCTGGCCGAGGCCGCCGCCGAATCGCTCGGCCGCATCGCCACGCCGGCGGCGGAGTCGGCGCTCACCAACACCTTCGCGCAGTTGGAGGATTACACGCTCTACACGTACTGGTATGGCGATCATCCGGCATTGATGGCCTGCCATGCGTCGCCGGTGCACTACCTGATTGTCGAGGCGCTCGACGCGATGGGGTCCACACACGCCGGCAGCCTCGTGCCGCACCTGATCCGTTCGGTGCCGACGGACTTCGACCGCGCCCTGTTCCCGTGCAATGACGATTGCGAGACGCTCTTCGGCCGTGTCATCCGCCGCAGCGGCGCGGGACCGGCGGTGGTGGAGACCTGCCTGTCCATCCTCGGCGATGCAAAAGCCGTGCGCGCCAGGGAGATCGAGGACGCCATCGGCAAGACCATCGGGGCGTGGGGCGGCAAACCCGACCCGGAAATTCGCGCCGCGCAGATTCTTTCGCTGGTCTGCCGCGACCGCCAGTACGAGCCCCGCATCCGGGCGGTGTTCGAGAATTACCGGGCCCGGGCCAACGACATCCCGCGCGTGTTCGACATCGGCATCCCGGTCATGCAGAAACTGCCGGTGAAAAACTGGGTCTGCTTCTTCATGGCGCGCTTGCTGGGCAACCTCGGCGCGTCGCAGTCCGTGGAGACGCTGGTGGCCGCGCTGGATCGCGAGCCGGCGGAGGCGGCGGGGGGATGTCCCGACCCGCTCGGGCCCGGCGTGCTGTTCCTGCACAACGAGCTGACGCCCTGCTGGCGGGCGGCGGCGGCCTGGGCGCTGGGGCGGATCGGGGAGACGCGCGTGGCCCCGGTGTTGTTGAAGGTCATCGGCGACCTGAAAAACGCGCCGGACACGCGGTATGCGGCGGCGGAAGCCCTGGAACGGTTCGGGGATGCCGGCAGCGCTGCGGCTGTTCGCAAGCTGGCGGCCGATTATCCAGACATCGCCACCCGCCGCACGCTGCTGCGCATTGGCGGGGATTCGGCCCAATAGGGTGGAGGAGGGGTCCCGGCGGGCCTGGACCTTGTTGCATCGGGGGCATGCTATCGTAGTGGACGATTGGGCCCGAGTCTTCTAGAATCAGCGGTATGAACTCCCCTTTAATGAAGACGTGGGTGGTAATTGTGAGTTTCATGACGTGCGGGCTGGGCGCTGGGATGGCGACCGCCGGTCCGACGTCCACCCTGGCCAACCTCCGATGCGAGTACCTCGTCAACCCGACCGGTCTGGATGTTCTCCGGCCGCGGTTGAGCTGGGCCATGGAATCCCCGGTGCGCGGCCAGAAACAGACGGCGTACCGGATTCTGGTCGCGGCCACGCTGGAAGACCTTGCGAAGGACAAGGGCGACCTGTGGGACAGCGGCAAGGTGGCCTCGGACGACAGTGTCCAGATTGCGTACGCCGGCAAGCCGCTGGTGTCAGGCGTGGAGGCGTACTGGAAGGTGCGCGTGTGGGATCGCGACGACCATGAGTCCGCCTGGAGCGAACCGGCGATGTGGACGATGGGGTTGCTGAAGCCGGAGGATTGGAAGGGAAAGTGGATCGGGTCGCCGGCGGCGAAGTCCAAAGGGGAGGAGCCGGCGCCGCTGTTCCGCAAGGCGTTCCGCGTCGAGAAGCCGGTCCGGCGCGCCACGATGTACATCTGCGGCCTCGGCTATTACGAGCTGCACCTCAACGGAAAAAAGGTGGGCGACCACGTGCTCGACCCGGCGTTCACGCGCTACGACCGGCGCGCCCTGTACGTCACCTACGACGTGACCGAGCAGGTGACGCGCGGAGCCAACGCCCTTGGCGTCATTCTCGGCAACGGCTGGTTTAATTACTCGGTGGATGCGGCGTGGTATTTCGACGAGGCCGCCTGGCGCGCCCGGCCGAAGCTGATCGCGCAACTGGTGATCGACCTGGCGGACGGGACGTCGCAGACCGTGGTGAGCGACGCGACATGGAAGACGGCCCCGAGCCCGATCGTTTCCAACGCGTTGCTCAACGGCGAGACCTACGACGCGCGGCTGGAAGTGCCCCGCTGGGATGCCGCGGGTTTCGAGGACAAGGCCTGGACCGACGCCAAAGTGGTCGAGGCGCCGCAGGGAATCCTCTCCGCGCAGATGACGCAGCCGATTCGCGTGACGCAGACATTGAAGCCGGTGAAACTCTCCCAGCCCAAGCCCGGCGTGTACGTCTTCGATTTCGGCCAGAACATCGCAGGCGTGGCGCAACTCAATGTCCATGGCCCTGCCGGCACGACGGTGACGCTCATGTCCGGCGAGTCGTTGAACCCCGACGGCACGGTGAACCAGAAGGAGATCAAGGCCCACACCTACGACGGCGAGTTCCAGGTGGACCGCTACATCCTCAAGGGCGCGGGCTCCGAGAGCTGGCAGCCGCGGTTTGTCTATAGCGGGTTCCGCTATGTGCAGGTCACCGGGTATCCCGGCAAGCCGACGCCGGCCAGCCTCCGCGCGCTGGTCGTGCACACCGACATCGAGGGCACGGGCACCTTCGAGTGTTCCAACGATCTGTTGAACGACATCCAGCGGTGCACGCGCTGGTCCTACGTCAACAACTTCCACGGGCACCCGACCGATTGCCCGCATCGCGAGAAGAACGGCTGGACCGGCGACGCGCATCTGGCGGCCGAGGCCGGCCTCTATAACTTCGAGCCGTCGGCGTCCTACACGAAATGGATGCGCGACTTCCATGACGAGCAGCGGCCCACGGGCGAGCTGCCCGGCATCGTGCCCACGGATGGCTGGGGCTACAAGTGGGGCAACGGTCCCGCGTGGGATTCGGCCTATGTCCTCATCCCGTGGTATCTCTACCAGTATCGCGGCGACCGTCGGATTCTGGAGGAGCATTACGACCGCCTGAAACTGTACGTGGACTACCTGACCAGCCGCGCCAGCAACGGCCTCGTCACCATCGGCCTCGGCGACTGGTGCCCGGCCAAGACGAAGACGCCCGTCAACATTACCTCCACCGGTTATTATTATGCCGACACCGTCATTGTTTCGAAGATGGCGGCGATCCTCGGCAACAAGGAGGACGCGGCGCGTTATGCCGCGCAGGCCGGGAGCATCCGGAAGGCGTTCAACAGCGCGTTCTTCGACGCGAAGACGAAGCAGTACGGTGGCGGGTCGCAGACCGCGTTGAGCTGCGCGCTCTACCAGGGATTGGTGGAGCCGGAGAACGTCGCCGGCGTGGTCAGCAACCTCGTCGCGAACGTCGCGGCCCACAACGGTCATCTGGATTGCGGCATCCTCGGCACGAAATACCTGCTGCACGCGCTCACCGACAACGGCCGCGCCGATGTGGCCTACACGGTCGCCTCGCAGACCACCCCGCCCAGTTGGGGCGGCTGGATCAAGCGCGGCGCCACGACGCTCTGGGAGGACTGGGAAGGGAAGTCCTCGCTCAATCACATCATGTTCGGCGATGTCTCGGCGTGGTTCTACGAGACGCTGGCCGGCATCAGCCCCGATCCCTCCGGGCCGGGCTTCAAGCGCATCGTCATCCGCCCCGCGATCGTCGGCGATCTGAAATGGGTGCGCGCCAGCCACGATACGCTGCACGGGAAGATCGTCAGCGAGTGGAAACAGGAAGGGGAGAAGGTCCTGCTCAAGGTGACGATCCCCGCCAGCTCGACAGCCACGGTGGTCCTCCCGGCGAAGACCGCCAGCGGGATCACCGAGGGCGGCAAGACACTCGAGAAAGCGGCGTGCGTGCGCATGTTGAAAACCGGCGATGGATGCACGACCGTGAAAATCGGGTCGGGCACGTATCATTTCGCCTTCAAGCCGGCGCGCTGACGGCCGGGCGGAGTTCAGGAAACAAAACAACTGCGCATTTGTTGTTGACACAACCATACTGATGAGTATGGTTTGCGGCCAACAGGAAATCCGACATGGCGAAAACCTCTCCAGAGATGCCCGCGCGGTTGGCCGAAAGCGCCTTCACCATGTTTTCGCGCAAGGGCATTGCCAATGTCAGCCTCGACCAGGTGGCCTCCCACGCCGGCGTGACCAAGGGGAGCGTCTATTGGCACTTCAAATCCAAGGACGAGCTGATCAAGGCCGCCTGTGCCCACTATTACCGGAACACCCACCGGCAGATGAATGCCGAGATCGCGCCGATCAGCGACCCGATGGAGCGCTTGGAACGGGCGTTGCGCCGGTCCGTGCGCATCTGCCTGTTGGATGCTGAAAACCGGGTGTTTACGATGGACATCTGGAGCCTGTCGTTGCGCGACGCGGAAGTGCGGCGCGGCTGGGGGCAGTTCTACGACAGCGTGCGGGAATTTTACATGGGTTTGGTGCAGGCCGCCGCGCTGGACGGAAGGATGAAGATCGAGAACCCGGAGCGCGCTGTGAACCTGATGCTGGAAGCCATCGAGAGGATCAAACTGCGG
>CAZAAF010000360.1:0-5427 GCA_964482575.1 uncultured Verrucomicrobiota bacterium
TTAGCTTCACCAATACTGTGATGGAACTGACCATTGTCATCCCGGCCTACAATGAAGAGGCCGTCATTGAAGAGACTCTTCGCGACATTGAGACGAAGCTCGCCATCCCGCACCGGATCATCGTGGTCAATGACCATTCGCGGGATCGGACGGTGGAGATCGTGGAACGGCTCGGCCGCGAATTTCCCAACATCCGGGTCGTCCAGAATACGGGCGGGCGGGGCATTTGTTGCACGCTCCAGGCGGGCTGGCACGCCGCCGCCACCCCGGTGGTGGTGACGATGATGGCGGATTTGTGCGACGACCCCGCCACCGTGCCGGCGATGCTGGAGAAGATCGAGGCGGGGTTTGATGTGTGCTGCGGCAGCCGTTACATGGCCGGGGGACGCAAGTGTGGCGGACCGGCGCTACAGTCCTGGTTTTCGAGGTTTGTCGGTTGGTCGTTGCACCGGTTCATCGGGTTGCCGACGTGCGACGCCAGCAACGCCTTCAAGATGTACCGGACGGAAGTGCTGAGAGACATGACTATCGAGGAGGCGGGTTTTGCCTCATCGCTGGAGATCATCGTCAAGGCCTTCCTGAAGAACCGCAGGATTTGCGAGGTGCCCACCACGTGGCGGTCGCGCACCAAGGGCAACTCCTCGTTCAAGGTGTTCAAAGTGGCGCGCCATTACCTGCGCTGGTATGTGTGGGCGCTCCTGTTCCGCAAACACCGGTTCTAAAGGCTGGCACACGACCTGCCCGGTTACGACCCGCGCAGATCGAGGATGACGAAAGATTCACCTGCGGGTTGGATGCAGGGATAACGGGCGGCCAGTTCCTTCAGCAAACGCGTCAGCCGTTCATCAGGATGCTCCGAAGATTTGTCCGCGGCGCCCAGCAAGGCGCCGGTTCGATTCCATCCGATGGTCTGGTATGGGAGGTTGTCAGCCTTGTCATCGGGGATGGTCAGCCGATTCAGCAGCAGCCAGCGGGCACCCTGCTGGCGGTATTGTTCCACCGCCGCCGCATCGAATTGCTCATACAATGGCACATTCCAGCCCTTGCGCTCCGCGGCATAAAGCCAGACCGGGTTGTTGTGTTGATTCGCGGTCCGTCCGCCCGAGCCGTCAAAGGACGCTACCACCACCAGATCTTGCGGGGCGGACACGGCTCGCAGCGCCGCGCAGGCCCGCTCGACCACAGGGTCCCGTTGTTCGAGCCACAATTGCCAGCCCAGCCGCAGATCGTACGCCAGGAGCAGCACGGTGGCGGCCACCACCATCCGTCGGCGTTGCGGCCACCAAGCTACCAGCATGCGCGCCGCCAGCACGGCCAGGATGGGCACGAACACGATTTGGTAATGCTTGTGGCGGAAATGGAGGATGGCACACTGCAATACATTGCCGGCATTGGACTCGAGCCACTCTTGGGAGAGCCAGGCGCGTGGAGTTGTCGGGCGCCTGCCCAGCGCCGGTATTGCCGCCAGCACGAGGATGGGCGACAGGTAAACGAACAACCGGCCGGCCACGCGCACATAAAAGTGCCAGTCCCATCGCATGGCGAGAGGACCGAAATTCCAGAAAACCTGTGAAGGGGAGGTGCTGACAAAATAGGGATAGAATTGCGCGTTGACGCGGTTGGCATGTTCTTGCCAGACCGCATAAAGACCGAGTGCCACAATCGCAGCCGTCCACAGGGCTGGTTGCCGTGGCATCTGCCAGCCGTACCGGGTCCATGCCAGGAAGGCCAGCGGCGGCATCAGGAACAATCCCGTCGGCGATTTCAGCAGCAACGCGGCGGAGGCCGCCAGCGTTGCCAGTGTCAGCCAGCCCATGCCGCCGCTTTCGGCGTGGCGCAGCATCGCGTACAGCGCGGCCAGCAGGCAGAGCATCAACATCGGTTCCGGCAGGCAGGATTGACCGATGAACTGGTACAGGGGTGTCAACGCCGTCAGGGCCGCGGCCGCCAGCGCCGTCCGCTCGCCCTCCGTTCGCCGGACAAGGCCGTACAGGAACAGAACGGCGCCCAGGGTACAGGCCAGGGACACGATCTGGCCCAGTCCGTCGTGCGGGCCCCACAGGGCATAGGTCACCGCGACCACGGCGTTGTAGAGCGGGAACTCCAGCAGCATGTACCCCGGTTCGTTGCCGAGCCAGTCGATCCGCGGCAGCCACAAGCCGCTCCATCCGTCGTGCCAGAGATTGCGCGTGATCATCGCGGTCTGGGCTTCACGCGTGCTGGCGCTGAACGGTATGCCGATGCAATAAGATCCCGTCAGCACCACCAGCAGCAGCACCGCCAGAAGCCACCGGCGGCTTGGGGTTGGATCAGCGGCGGTCACGCGGTTTTCTCGGCCACGACGAAGTACTGTTTGCCCAGCCACCACTGGGCCAGGGGCAAACGCAGATAGAGCGACACCAGCCATGGCCACGCGGGCAGTCGCTGCCTGAACGTGTAGGGAAGAAACGCTGCGCGGTGGTGAACTATGCGAAAGCCGGTCACCGCCAGCAATTCCTCCATCGTGCGGTCCGACAGCGGCAGGTGATGGTCCAGGAAATCCCAGTATTCGTCGGCGAGGAAGCGGATGTTGGGGCCGAGCACGATCAGCCGTCCGCCCGGCGTGAGGATGCGACGGCAGCATTCCATCGTTTCCACCAGGGCGTCCTTGGACGGGAGATGCTCGAGGAAATTGCTGCAAAAAATGAGATCTACCTTGCCCGTAAGCTGGTCCTCGAAGTCTTCCAACGTGCCCGGCAACCCCTTGGCGTGGGGCCGCACGATCGCCTCCGGCGCGGGGTTGATGTCCACCACATATTTGCAGGCGGCCTGGATGTGCCTGACGAATTCGCCGTAGCCGCCGCCTAGATCCAGCACGCGCGCCTCCCGGGGAATCCAGGGTTGGAGGGCCTGCCGGCAAATGACCGCCCAGACGGCGCTTTTCCGTTCCTGCGCCCCGCGGAAACGATGTTCATACAGGCGGCCGATGAAATCGTTCAGTTTCACAGTGTTCGCATTCGAGGTCCGCGCCCTCCCGCCGCTGAAGGAGCGAACGTCCGCCGCCGCTCAGAACTGCCGCAGGAAACGCAGATCGTTTTCGTAGAAGAGCCGGATGTCATCAATGCCGTACAGGATCATGGCGATGCGTTCGACGCCCATGCCGAACGCGTACCCGGTCCATTGTTCGGGGTCGTAGCCGACCGACTCGAACACCCGGGGGTTGACCATGCCGCAGCCGGCGATCTCCAGCCATTCCCGGCCGGCCATCCGCAGCGTCGGCGAGTTCAGGTCGATCTCATAGCTCGGCTCGGTGAACGGGAAGAAGTGCGGCCGGAACCGGACGCGCGTCTCCGGGCCGAGCAGTTGCTTGAAGAAGAATTCGCAATCGCCCACGAGGTTGGCGACGGAGACCTTGCGGTCCACATACAGGCCCTCCACCTGGTGGAAGTTGGCGTGATGCGTTGCGTCGATTTCATCGCGGCGGTAGCAGCGGCCCGGCACCACGACGCGCACGGGCGGCGGCTGCTTTTCCATCACGTGCACCTGCACGGGCGAGGTGTGGGTCCGCATCAGGACGCCTTTCTCGCGCTCGATGTAAAACGTGTCCTGCACATCGCGCGCCGGGTGATCGGCGGGCGTGTTCAGGGCGTCGAAATTGTAATATTCCGTCTCGATATCGGGGCCGTCGGCCACCGAGAAGCCCATCCGGCGGAAGATGCGCACGATCTCGTCGGAGACCTGTGTGATGGGGTGGGGGCGGCCCGTGGCCGGCGAACGGCCGGGCAGGGTGAGGTCAAGCTTCGCGCCGCGGGGGCCGCCGGTGTTCTCGAAACCGTTCTTGCGCTCCTGCCAGGCGGCCGTCAGCGCATCGCGCGTCTGGTTGGCAAGCGCGCCGAAGGCGGGACGATCCTCCTTGGGCAACGTCGGCAGTTTCTCGAAGGCGGTTTGCACGGCACCCTTGCGTCCGAGATACTTGACGCGGAGGGCTTCGAGGGCGGCGAGGTCGGCGGCGGCGGCGATCTCCGCCAGGCCGTCGGCCTTGATCTGGTCCAGTTGTTGACGGAGGTCGCTCATTGTGAACGAGGCGGGCGGAGTGACCCGCCCGCCTCGCCTTGATCAAGTTTGGAGGCTCAGGCCGCGGCGGGCGCGGTCTTCAGGCCTTTCCTGGCCACTTCCACGAGCTTGGCAAACGCGCCGCCATCGCGGACGGCGAGATCGGCGAGGACCTTGCGGTCGAGCGCCACCTTGGCCTTCTTGAGGCCGTTCATGAAGCTGCTGTACGTGATGCCCTGGCTGCGGCAGGCGGCATTGAGCCGGATGATCCACAGGCCGCGGAAGGAGCGCTTCTTGGCCTTGCGGTCGCGGAAAGCGTACACGAGGCCGTGATTGACGGATTCCTTGGCGTAGCGGAACAGCTTGCTGCGATTGCCGCGATAGCCGCTGGCCATCTTGATACGACGCTTGCGGCGTTGCCGGGAAGCGGGTGCGTTGGTTGCGCGAGGCATGGTGTGTGTTTCTCCTTAACCGCGGTGTGAATAGGGGACGGCCTGCAACACGCGATGCGTGTCGGTGGGGTCGATGATGACCTGCTGGCCGAGTTTGCGCAGACGCTTGGCGTTCTTGCTGCCAGCCAGGTGGCGCTTGCCGCCGTGAGGCCGCAATACTTTCCCGTTGGCGGAAATCTTGAACCGCTTCGCCACGGACTTCTTTGTTTTAGGTGGTTTGAATCTTGGCACTGTATTTCTCTCTTTCAAAACGAAATCCGCAGCCGGCTCAGCCTGTTCGCTTCGCGCGGGCTGCGAATCTCGCGTTCGTTACGACGGTTTCTGACTCTGGGCCCGATTAAAAGCCATTTCCAGCGACGACAACGGCGCCCGGCTGCCCGACCCCGGACCGGAGACCGGTGCGGGCGGCGGCGCGGAGACCGACGCGGACTTCACTTCAACCGCCATCACCCGGCCGGGACCTTCCGGCTGCGCAGGCGTCGCTCCGGGGGCTCCCGGATGCGGCTTGACCTTGACGCTCAACGGGCTGATGACCATGTGAATGCTCCGGCCAATCAGCTTCGGGGCCGCTTCCACCACGCCATGCGTCACGACTTCCTTCGCCAGACGCTGCATGATCTGCATGCCCAACTCCTGGTGCGCCATCTCGCGTCCGCGGAACATCAGCGACACCTTCGTCTTCATGTGCTTCTCCAGGAAGTCCTGCACGTGCCGGACTTTGATCTGGTAGTCATGCTCGCTGATGTTCACGTGGAACTTCACCTGCTTGATCCGCCACGAAGTCGAGTGTTTTCTCGCTTCGCGTTCCTGCTTCGTTTGCTCGTAACGGAATTTCCCGTATTCGAGCAGCTTGCAGACCGACGGAGTCGCGTTGGGTGAAACCTCGACCACGTCGAGGCCACGCTGTTGGGCAAGAGCCAGCGCATCGCGCAACGGCATGACG
>CAZAAF010000361.1:0-5422 GCA_964482575.1 uncultured Verrucomicrobiota bacterium
GCTTGCCAGCGACGCGCGTTACAAGCGCAGTTCATGGTTCGGCTGTTCCTGCTGTCCGGTCAACGTCGTGCGGTTCCTGCCCGAGCTGGCTGGTTACATCTACGCCACCCACGGCACTGATGCTTATGTGAACCTCTTCATCAGCGGCACCGGCAAGCTCACCGTGGGCAAGACCGCGGTCGAGTTGAGCCAGCAGACGCGCTACCCGAAGGATGGCCGCGTCACGATCACCCTCACGCCGGAGAAAAAGGCGCCGTTTACACTCAACATCCGCATCCCCGGCTGGGCGCGCAACGAACCGTTGCCAAGCGACCTCTACCGCTACGACGACACCCTGAAGCCGGAGGTGAGGATCAGCGTCAACGACCAGCCTGTCTCTTTCGTGGTGAAGCGCGGCTTTGCGGAGATCAAGCGCATCTGGCAGCCGGGCGACACGGTGACGCTGGAACTGCCGATGATGGTCCGCCGCGTCGTCGCCAACCCGGCGGTAAAGGCTGACGTGGATCAGTTTGCCATCGAGCGCGGGCCGGTGGTTTATTGCGCCGAGGGCGCGGATAATGATGGTAAAGTCTTCTCCAAGATGCCGGGCGCCGACGCGAAGTACGAAGTGCAGGATCGTCCGGACCTTTTCGGCGGCATCGTCACGGTGAAGCTCGTGCCGCAAGGCCAGGGCGACGCGCTGACGCTGATTCCGTACTGCTTCTGGGAGAACCGTGGGCCGAATGAGATGACCGTCTGGTTCCGCACCAAGCCCGCGCCGCCGGATCCGTGGGCGGTCTCCTACTGTCACGAGGGTGACAGCGTCGAAGCCTGCTTCGACGGCCAGGTGCCGAAGAATTCCAACGACCACAGCGTCCCGCGCATGACGTGGTGGGATCACAAGGGCACGGCCGAGTGGGTCGAGCGCAGCCTCGACAAACAGACACGGCTTTCATTCGCCGAGGTTTACTGGTTCGACGACACCGGCAAAGGCGGTTGCCGCGTCCCGCAGAGCTGGCGGCTGCTCTACAAGGACGGCGATCAGTGGAGGCCTGTCACCACCAAGTCCGAGTGTGGTGTCAAACCCAATCAGTTCAACCGCGTTACCTTCGAGCCCGTCATCACCACCGGTCTCCGTCTCGAAGTCCAGCTCCAGCCCAAATTCTCCGGCGGCATCCTGGAGTGGAAGATGGGCGAGTGAAAGAAGGACGGAGACGATGCGGATGAACAGAATGTCTGCCATTCAGCCCGTCGTCTCCTTTCTGGCGCTGGCTGTGGTGGTGGCTGGCTGGGCGCAATCCGGTGCGACGCTGGCGCCATTGGTTCAGGCCCACGCCCACAACGATTATCAGCATGACCGGCCGTTGCTCGATGCACTCGACCACGGTTTTTGCAGCGTGGAGGCGGACATCCATCTGGTGGACGGCCAGCTCCTGGTCGCGCACGACCGGGACAAGACACGTCCCGACCGTACGCTCCAAGCACTCTACCTCGACCCGTTGCGGGAACGGGTGGAGCGCAACGGCGGGCGCGTCTATCGTGGCGGGCCGGAGGTGACGCTGCTGATTGAACTCAAGCACGACTGGCGCGTGCTGTATCCGGCCTTGCGTTCCGTGCTCGCTCAGTACGCGGACATTCTCACGATGTTCCGCGACGGCAAAAAGGAAACCAACGCCGTCATGGCCATCATTACCGGCAACCGGGCGCGCGAGATGTTCGACGGCGAAGCCGTGCGTTACGCGGCGCTGGACGGCGACCTGCCCGACTTGGATACCGATGCCCCGGCCAACCTGATCCCGTGGATGAGCAGTCGCTGGGGCCGCACGTTCAAATGGCGCGGCGAGGGCGTGATGCCCGCCGAGGAACAGGCGCGGCTCAAGGCGATTGTGGCGAAGGCCCATCAGCAGGGGCGGCGGGTTCGTTTCTGGGGCGCGCCGGACAAGTCATCACTCTGGGCCACGATGCGCGACGCGGGCGTGGACCTCATCAACACGGACAATCTTCCCGGGCTGGAGAAGTTTCTGCGCACACCGTGAAACGTCCACCGGTGCAGGCCGCCTCCGTGCGACACGCCACCGGTGATTGATCACGCCGCCGGTACAATCGCGCAGTGCTTTTTCAGCAACTGGCGGATCTCCTCCAGCGGCACTTGCGATGGTGTGGTGCCGGCCTTGGCGGCCAGCGCTGCGGTGATGCCGGCGGCCTGGCCCATGGCCATGCAGGAGGCCTGCACGCGCAGGGCGGAATTGGCCAGCCGGTCGCTGCTGACCGAGCGGCCGGCGATCATGAGGTTCCGGCTGCCCTTGGGGATCAACGCGCCGAGCGGCACGGTGGGCACGGTGCCTTCGCGCAGCGGTTGCGGCACCACGCCGTGCTGGTCGTGGAGATCGATTGGATAAAACGAATGGCAGACCGCGTCGTCGAAGACGCGGCCGCTCGTGTAGTCGGCCTCGGTGATCGTCGTTTCGCCGACGATGCGATACGTCTCCCGGATGCCCGTCTAGGTCTGCATGCGGAGAAGGCGGATTTTCTCGCAGCCGGGCAGCGAACGTGCGAAACGGAGCAGGCGCAGGACCGATTGCCGTCCGGCAATATTGGCCCGGGTTTTTCCGGCGGAGGTGGAGCCGTCCGCGCCCAGCACATGCTGCGCGTTGGGGCCGCGTCCGCGGAGGAAATCGACGAACCGGGTCTTGGGATTGGCCACATCGCCGGGCAGGAGTTTCTTGTCGCGCAGGGCCTCGCGATAACGCTGTTCGATCAAGTCTGCGTCGAGTTTGGTGACGTCGCAGTCGCCCAGTTCAAACATCATCGTGCCGGGCTGCGTGTTTTTCTCGCGACGCCGCGGCAGGCCGAGCTTCCCGATGAGATTGGCGTCGCCGGTGCAATCCACCAGTTGTTTGCAGACGACCCGGCGGCCGGATTCCCTTCCAGTCAGTTCCAGTTCATAACCGGTCTCGACCGGCCGGACCGTGCGCGCCAGTTCATAATAATGAAGCCGGCCTCCGGCCTCCAGAAACGCTTCCTCCAGCAACGCCGCGTACAGCGGCCCATTGACATGGATCTGGTGCAGGTGATGGACGCGCGGCGGCTTGGAGAAATCGGGCAGGATGCCGGTGTCGAGCTGGACCGATTTGTGGACCAGTTCCCAGCCGATGCCGGCGATGACCTGCCGGCACCAGGCGTGGAACAGCCCGGGATAGGCCACGCCGCCGGTGGTGGTGGTGCCGCCCAACTGCCCGACCATCTCGATGAGCATGGTGCGGGCGCCCGCCCTCGCCGCCTGGATGGCGGCAATCGCACCGGCCGTTCCGCCGCCGACCACCAGGACGTCCACCGATTCGGTCGCCGGCTGTTCCTGGGTGCGGTTGCCGTCCTCGGCCCGGCTCCGGGCGGCCAGCATTGGCGTCCCGCCGGAGGCCGCGGCGACATTTGTGAAAAATCGGCGGCGGGAGACACGGCGGTTGGATTGGGTCACGGGCGTTGGTCCTTTCATGTTCCGGTTTGTTCCCATCACGGCGCTCTTGGGCGCAGGCGGTTGTTGGCGAAGCGAATAGTCGTGCCACTTTTCATGCGGCTCATCCAGTCAACGGAAGGGACTATAGTGACTCGCGCGGCGGGAGCGCAAGTCTCGCGCCGGAGGTGGACAGGATGCGGGGGATGAGGCATCATCCAACGGTATTGCGGACCTGCGCACAACACTTCGAAGAATCGGAGCCGCACATTCACCATGAATAGTACTGAATTTCATCCCCAGTCCGGGCGCCGGTCGTTTTCTCCCCGCGGTTTTCTGAGCACCGTTGTTCTGCTTGCTTCCTTGTGTGGAGGGCTTGCGCCCTCGGCACCGGCGGCGGAACCACTCACGCGGTCCGGCACGACCCCCGACGGATTGCCGAGCTTCCGGCTCAGTGGCGACCGCAACCTCGCGCTGGGCAGCTTGCCGTGCATCATGACGCGCGGCCGGCCCGTGCGCGACGAGGAGGCGTTCCGCGCGCTCGGCGGCAGCACCACAAACCGTTTCTTTTACTCGGACGGCGGCGCGTTCCCGGTGTCGCGCGAGAGTGCCCGGCTGGACATCTTCGTGAACAAGCTCGTCCAGACGGTTCGCAAGGACCGGCGCATGTTCTTCGTGGAGGGTATTCCGTTCGTGGCCTCGATCAACTGGCTGCGCGATCACGTTCACGAGATGAAGGCCTACCGGCATTGGGAGAGCGACCTGCTCGGCTACATCGATTTCGCAATTACCCATCAGCATCCGAAGGGCTTCTTCTACGAGATCATCAAGCCGCTCGACGATCCGCACGCCCGGTTTGTGGGGCCGGAGTGTGTGTGGACGGACGAGAAGGACCATCTTGTCTTCATCCGGCTGGAACTGGAGGCGGACGTGGAGTATCTCGTGGTCGAGGGCGCCGTGCGCGCTTACAAGGCCACGGGGGATGAGGCGTGGATGCGCGGGGTATTGCCCGCGTTGGAGAAAGCGGTCAACTATTGCACTTCCGACCCGAAGCGGTGGGACGCGGAACACGGGTTGATGAAGCGGCCTTTCACGATCGACACATGGGACTTCGTTTACAACGGCGCTTCGACCAATCGCACGATCCAGCCGGATACGCCCATGTCCATCCTGCACGGGGACAACTCGGGCCTTTATCAGGCCATGCGCCACCTGGCGTGGCTGAATGCGAGATTCGGCCGGGCTGAAAAGGCTGCGGAATGGGAGCAACGCGCGGCCGTGCTCAAGACCAACCTCGACAAGACCTGTTTCAACGGACGGTTCTACACCCATCAGGTGCACCTGAATCACGCGGGCGTCCCGGGCGCCGATGAAAAAGAAATCCTCTCGCTTTCCAACGCCTACGACATCAACCGTGGCGTCACGACCTTCGCCCAGACCCAGAGCATCCTGGACGAATACCAGGCGCGCCGAAAAACCGCGGGCACGTTCGCCGAGTGGTTCTCCATCCAGCCGCCCTACGAGAAATTCGGCAACCACGCGAAGAATACCTACATCAATGGCGGCATCGCCTCATTCACCGCGGGTGAACTCGCCAAGGCCGCGTTCCAGAACGGGCGGGAGGCTTACGGCTGGGACATCCTCACGCGTTTGCAGGCGTTGGTCGAGCGCGACGATGCTCTTTACTTTCTTTACGAACCGCAGACCGGAAAAAACCTCGGGGGCGGCCCAAGCGGTTGGGGCGCAGCCTCCATCCTCGACGCGATCGATGAAGGGCTCGCCGGCATCAAGGACAAGGGCGTGGGCTGCGACCGGCTGGCGTTTTCACCCCGCTGGCCCGTGACAGGGATCGGGCATGTCCGTTACCTCACCGGCTACGAGTGCTCGAGGACACTGGTGGAAACCGTCTACTGCGCCGAAACCAACCGGTTGACCTACTGGCTCTCCGCTCCGTCGCGTGAGGTTGCCTGTCACATCCTGTTGCCGCGCGAC
>CAZAAF010000362.1:0-5415 GCA_964482575.1 uncultured Verrucomicrobiota bacterium
CCTCGAAACGGTAAATCTCCTTCCCAACACGGCTTTCCAGATCATGAAACCGGTGCATGAAATCGTCGATGGCGCGGATGACATCGTTCGCTTCCGATCCCACACCATAAATCTCCACCCGGTTGCATGTCGAAACAATCACACCCTCGTCGAGTCCTGGTTCCGAGCGCAACAGAGCCAGCGCCTCGTCCATCATCGCCGGCGTGAAGGCAAACCGTTCCCTCACCTCGATAGGGGCACTCTGATGACTGAGGCCAACGACGACAATGTTCATGGTTCAGAATCGGTGCGTCAACGAGAACATGTTCACCACGCCGAACGTCGCCATCAGGAACAACAACGCCGCCATGGACCCCCATGCGGTTTTCTGGCCTCGCAGCCGGTGGGTGACGTGTCCGACGAGCAACCCGCCATAAACCGCCCAGAGCAACAGCGTCCACACGACCTTGGGCAGGTCTTTCTTCATCAGTTCCAGTCCCGCTACAAAACCGAACCCCATCCCCGCGCTCAGAAGCACGAACCCAACCAGCAACAACCTGAAATTGATGCGATCCAGTTGTCCAATCGCCGGCAGCCGCAGGAATAACCGCCGCAGTCGATGAGTCTTCAACTGCCGTTCCTGAAGCATGTACATCGCACCCGTCACGCCCGCCAGTGCCCACACGCCATACGCCAGAAGTGACAATGACGCGTGCAGGCTGAGGTACATGCTCCGCTGCAACTCCTCCGGCCGGCTTCGGTCCAACCCCGGAAACAGCCCAAACGTGCAATAAACAATGATCAACGGCAACGCGAACGGCCCGAGGAACGACACACGCCATGTCATTCCGAAGACCAGATAGCATAGCACCAGCGTCCAAGTGATAAACATCATCACTTCGAAAGGATTCGTGACCGGACAGCGATGAATCTGGCTGGCACGCAGGTAGAGGGCGTACGTGTGAATCAGGCAGCCCAAGGTCACCATCGCCCGATGGCCCCAACTCCCCCATAGCGGACGGCCTTGCAGTAGAAACAACGCGTACAAAAACGCACCGATATACAGCGCCAACGATGTCAGAATCAGGGAATGCTCATTCATGTGCGCGCTTCCTGCGATGTATCTGAAAATCCCCCGGCGAGTTCCGTGCAACGGCGGCGCGCTTCATCCCTCTTGCCGCCGCGGAGCAACGCAAGCACGTCCGACCCCAAGATCGCTTCGTAAACCTGTTGCCGCTTGTTTTGCGCTTTCACGCGCAGTTCCACGACCGGTCGCATCTCACCCAGTAAATCCGCCAGCGCAGCATATTCCTCGCCTACAACCGTTTCAATATCCTCCCGCAGTTTCTTTGCAAGCGCCGGGCTGGCTCCGCCCGTCGAGACGGCAATACAGATTCCACCGCGCCGCACTGTCGCAGGCACTGCAAAGTCGCCAGCCTCGGGGGAATCTGCCACGTTCACCAGTGCCCCACGGGCCCGAGCGTCCGCCGCAATACGCGCATTGGTCTCCGCGTCATCGGGCGCGGCAAACACGAGCCGGGCGCCATCCACATGCGCCGGTTGATACGGTTCGCCAATCCACTGGAGCTTGCCTTCGGTGGCAAGCGACTCCACCCGTCCCGTTGCTTCCGGGGCAATCACCGTGACAATGGCGCCCGCCGACAACAAGGCTTGTGCCTTGCGTTGAGCCACCGGTCCTGCGCCTACGACCACGCAGCGCGCGCCGGTCACTTCCAAAAACATCGGATATAGCATTGGTGTTTGTAATCCGCGACAGACGACTTGAAAACCCGTCATGGGTGATTGGCAACCACGGTACCGGCTGCCGGTCGTCGATCCTTGGCGGACTGCCAAGGTTCAGGCATTCCACACCGTCGACGCACCACCAGCCATCCATCCGCCACCCATTCCAAACCAACGGTCACCAGACCCTTCAACCGCAATCTTCTCGGAGGAGCCATAAGCCGGATTCTGTTTATCCAGCGACCCGCGAGGGCCGCCGGATTCAGACAGTCATTTGTCTATGCGATCAGTACCCGGGACTCACGAGCGGGCCACTCAGTCCCCTATTTGATCTTGCTCCGGACGGGGTTTTCCGTGCAGCGGGCGATTACTCGCCCACCCGGTAGGCTCTTACCCTGCCTTTTCACCCTTACCTCACGCACCTTGCGGCACGCGCGGCGGTTTGTTTTCTGTGGCACTATCCGTCAACGCGGCTTGACCCGCGCTGCCCCCGCTTTCGCGGGGCATCCTGCCCTGTGGAGTCCGGACTTTCCTCCAACTAGCTCGCGCCAGTCAGCGACTGTCCGCTCCTCCGAAAAGATCTACCGGCTTGCGTTCTCGCCGACCGGTTCATATTCACCAGACCAGTATAGAATCCGACCGCACTGGTCGCAAGTCACCATCTCAGGGCTGCGCTTGGCCTGATGCACCACTTGGGGTGGCAACTGCAGATGGCATCCCCCGCAGTTGCCGTGTTGCACCGGGACCACCGCCACGTCCTTGCGGTGGGTCATAATTCTTTCGTACCGGCTCAGGAACGACTCATCCACGCCTGCACAGAGCGATGTCCGCTCGGCCTTGATCTTGTCGATCTCCTCCTTCACTGCCGCTTCGCGCTTGTTGATCGTGTCCTTCTGCCGCTGCGCCTGGGCGTTGACTTCGTTAAGCACCTGTTGCTCGGCCTTGATCTCGGCGGCAAGCTTCTCACTCCGATCCATCAAGTCGAGTTCCTTGTCCTCGAGTTTGAAAATCTCCTTTTCGGCGTTGGACACTTCGTGCGCCAGTGCCTGGTACTCCTCGTTTTTCTTGGTCTGGACCTGTTGGGAACGCCACTTGTCAATCTGGGTGCGCTTGCTGGCAACCTCGTTTTCGAGTTGCTTGCGTTCCGATTCGGCGTGCTTGACCTTTGCCTTGAGTTCTTCTAACCGGCTGGAGGCGGCCTTGGCCCGGGCCTCGATCTCTTCGCGTTCAGCGGGGATCCGCTGGAGCTGGTTCTCCAACTGAATGCACCGCTTGTCGCGGTCCTGTATAATTAGAAGCTTTTCGATTTCTGGTGACACGTCTCCGACAATACTCACCCCCCCCAAACGATGTCAACGCGGCGTTTGCAGCGTCGGGGAGCCGCCCCGGGCAGGGATATCGAACCTTAAGACGCGCCCCCGATACCTCCGGCGGATGCCGGCACGCGTTTCGCCGGCAGCCGGGGGTAAGCTTCAATGCGTTGGGGCACAAGCAGGCACGGGGCGGTCGGAAAACAAAGATCGCTCAGTCCATCCACACCCAGCCACGCCATCGTGTCGACGCATCCCAGGAAGTCGGCGGCGGAACATGATCCGCCATCGGGAGCCCCGTCATGCCCCGCACCCGCCCATCCAGCAGGGATCCCGATCCTGCCGACGCCGTCGCACACGCAGAGCCTGCGTCCACTCGCCGTCTCCAGGCACGGCGGACGGGCACACGAAAGGTCGTGACCTTCTCATTGCTGATCCGTATGTAGATGGGCGTTGTCATAGGAAGTCATCCGTGTTACCCAGTGCCTTGGTTTGAAGCTTGCTCGATTGGGTCACGGAGTTTCGCGCAGGATGCATGCCTCTCCACATTGAAGTTCGTTCTTGTTTCACTCGATTATTGATTCCAATCGAGTGAGCCCACCGGTTTTCAGCAAGTCACCTCTTGAGCCCGCCACATCTCCTTGCACAGGTTGCCCTCAATCGCACCAAAAGAAAATACAGGGAATCCTGTAGGCCCTACCCCGCTGGCAAAAGGGACGGCTCCCATGCCGTGTGGTTCCGGCCTTGGCAACCAACCGCCTCCACGTCGGCCCTCCTCACCCAAAACCTGGCAACTACATCCGGAGCAAGAAAGTCAACACGCCATCACAGGCTCCACCCGTCGCGATAGGGATAGTGCAGGAACTCATTCGCCTTGGGCACATTGGTGATTTTCATGTTGGTTCCGTCCCAAATCAGTTTTCCGCCGCCTTGACGGACGCAAAGACTCCCCAGCAATACGGCTTCAGTCAATGGACCTGCAAAGTCGAAGTTGGATCGAGTCGGCGACCCTGTCTTGCAGGCATCCACCCATTCACGCCAGTGTCCCACCGATCGTGGCAGGGTTTTCGGTGGCCGTTGATACTCCTGCATTCGCTTTTCGGGAATCAGCCGGGGACTTGCTCCGCCCCACCCCTCAACCAGCAGTTTGCCTTTGTCCCCCACAAACAGCACGCCATCCTCCGGGTTGAGCGCCACCCCATCCGGCAGTTCATCGGGACGTTCCGGCAACAAACCACCGTCATACCAGTGGAGTTTTACCGGTGGGTCTCCTGCGCGGCCGGGAAACTCAAAATGAATCACGCACGCCAACGGCACACTCTCTGGATACAACGGCGTGCTGGAGGTGTGAACGCTCAGCGGCGCGGCCAGTTTGAGGGCGGAAAAAACGGGTGCGAGATTGTGAATCCCCATATCGCCAATGCCGCCGGAACCAAAATCCCACCACCCCCGCCACGCAAACGGCACATAGGCGGGATGGTACGGCCGTTGCGGCGCCGGGCCCAGCCACAAATCCCAGTCCAAAAACTCCGGCACCGGGGGAGTGTCTGTGGGACGCTCAATTCCCTGTGCCCAGTGCACTGGTAGTTTGCCCCGCCGCGTCGGGCGATCCGACCAAGCATGCACCTCGCGCACGGTGCCGATGGCGCCGTCCCCTATCCATTCATTGATCAGGCGATTACCCTCGAAAGCCATGCCTTGGTTGCCCATTTGAGCAGCCACCCCGGCCTTTCGCGCCGCGGCCGCCAGGGTTCGTGCCTCGTGGATGGTGCGTGTGAGCGGTTTCTCGCAATAGACATGTTTGCCGCGCTTAATGGCGGCCATTGTCGCCACCGCATGGATATGATCAGGCGTGGAAATCACAACGGCATCCACGTCCTTCTCCTGATCCAACAGGATACGAAAATCGCGGTACGTTTTCGCCGCCGGAAATCGTCTGGCACATGCGGTGAGATTGTTGGCATTCACGTCACAGAGCGCAGCAACGTGAACGTCACTGAACTTGGTCAGCTCGCTGATGTTGGCATTGGCCCGACCACCAGCTCCGATAAATGCCACGCGGATCTTGCCATCGGCGCCCGCACCGTGGGCTGGTGTAGACAACGCACGCGCTACGGCACCCAGCCCGGCAATCCAAACCGTGCCATCGCGCACAAACTGACGGCGGGACAAATGATCGAACTCGGTGGAATGAGATGGCCGATTCTTCATAGTTGGTCCTTCGCTTCCTTCAAGGCTATCGGTTCAAGGGACTCCACTCTTCACAGGGCAACGGTCGCCGCGGCGGCAAGCGCACTGGCACGGAGCTTTTTCATATACTCCAAGGCCAGGCGGGTCTGGTGATGCACATAGTCGATGCCGGCCACCTTGCCGCCCTCCATTG
>CAZAAF010000363.1:0-5395 GCA_964482575.1 uncultured Verrucomicrobiota bacterium
AGTGGTCTATACTGAAGTTGTCTCATGGAACCGGGTGACGACAAGGAGTTGATGCTTCGTGTGCGCGACGGCCAGGAGGCCGCTGCGTTCGAGGAACTCATGCGCCGTTACCAGCGGCCGCTCACCGGGTTTCTCATGCGCCTGACCGCCAACCTCGACGTGGCGCAGGATCTCGCCGAGGAAACGTTCGTCCGCGTCTGGCAATCCGCCCCGCGCTACCGGCCGTCGGCCAAGTTCACCACGTGGCTCTTCACCATTGCCTCGCGCCTGGCCACCGACCACGCCCGCCGCGCCCAGGTGCGCCGCGCCGTCCCCCTCGACGCTCCCGCGGCGGACGACGCCCGCTCACCCGCCGAAACCCTGCCGCGGACCAGCAACTGGCCGGCGCGCAGGACGCCGCGCTGCTGCACGCCGCGATGCAGGAGTTGCCGCTGGAACAGCGCACCGCGCTCGCGCTGTGCGAGTTTGAGAATCTGACCTACGCCGAAGCCGCCCAGGCCATGGGCTGCTCCGTCAAATCCGTGGAACTCAGGATTTACCGCGCGAAGCAGACGCTGCGGGAGAAACTGAGACGGATATTCTGAAAACTTCCACCATTGAACGTTCAACGTTGAATGTTGTCGCCCTTAACCACCGCGCACACCAAAGACTGATGATAGCGGGGTTTTGATGTCTTTTCCCATCGAACTTTCCGCATCCAGCGCTTAACATCACCCCGCATGAACGCGGCTCCGAAGTACGACTTGGAGGAGCGGTTGCTCGAGTACGCGGCGCGGATCATCCGACTGGTGGAGCGGCTGCCGGACTCTCGCGCGGGCAATCATGTAGCCGGACAGTTGTTGCGGTCGGGCACGTCGCCGCTGCCGAATCACGGCGAGGCGCAGGCGGCGGAATCACGGAAGGACTTCATCCACAAGCTCAAGATTTGCCACAAGGAATTGCGCGAGTCGCGGCGCTGGCTACGGCTGATTCAACGGGTGCCGCTGTTGAAACCGGATCAAGTCCAGCCGCTGGTGGATGAAACCGAGGAACTGATCCGCATTTTCGCGGCGAGCCTGCGAACAGCGGGCAGAAAAACGTCGACCGCTGAACTTCCACCCTTGAACGTTCAAAGTTGAGCGTTGAGCGTTGAATGTTGTCCTCCCTGGCCTCCGCGTAGCGCGGATTTCCAATCCGCAGGCGGTATCCACACAAGATGCGACTCTTATCGCGGCCTCTGGCCGGCTGGAAGCCGGCGACGCGGCAGGTTGGAAACCTGCGCTACATCTAGGTCCCGCAGCCCATGGACTGCTCCGACAAATCAGGATCTACCGCGCGAAACAAACGCTGCGGGAGAAACTGAGGCGGGTATTCTGAAAACTCCCACCCTTGAACGTTCAAAGTTCAACGTTGAGCGTTGAGCGTTGAATGTTGAATGTTGTCCTCCTTCAGGGCGGATCGCCGCGAGACCGGCAGCCCTCTCAACGGATCAACAGCGATCCCGGAATGTCTTGATCCAGCGTGGCGAGACGCATCGAATGCTTCCGCGCCAGCTCCACCAGGTGCCCATCGGTCACCGACTGCGGCTTCTTCACGAAAGACGGGAGGTGGGCCACGCCGATGTCGTCGGAAATGAGTTCGAAGCGTACCCGGGAAGAGGACTTCAACGCATCCAGCGCCCGCTTCGCCGCCTCGATGTCCGGCTGGAGCCCGGTCATCACGGAGACCCTGACAAAGCCCAGCTCGGTGATGGCACAGGTATGAAAACCAACGGCGGATTTCAGCACGGATCCATACCAGCCAATCGCCTTCGAATGCAGCGTATGCCCCGTGTGGGCCAGCGCAATCAACGCATTGACGTCCAGCAGGTATCTCATGGGAACTCCAGCATCGCCGCGCGCACATCCCCGCTGCTCACCTTCGTTCCCGCGGGCGATTTCGTCACCATCAACCCCGTCGCCGGATCGCGCTCCAGTCGCGCCGGCCCGGTCGGTGTGCCTTCCGGCGTGAGGACAATCGACGTCCCTTCAACCTTGCACCGGAACTTCATCCCGGGCCGGAGCTGCAGCCGCAGGCGCGCCTGTTTCGGCAGCACCACCTGGCCCTTGCTCGATAGCGTCGTCGTCATGTCTTACCGTCTTACTATATATAGGGTAAGTCAAGTAGGATCATGGCGGAGGATTCGCCGGTCATTGCGTCCGCACGAAACAGACGCTGCGGGAAGAATTGAGACCGTTGTCATGAACACTTCCACCCTTGAACGTTCAACGTTGGACGTTGAATGTTGCCGTCCCTGGCCTCCGCGTAGCGCAGACTTCCAGTCTGCTGTGTCGCGGATTTCCAATCCGCCGACGGTGAACACGCAGGATACGCCTTCTGCCGTGAACACTTGGCCGGCTGGATGCCGGCGTTATGCCGAAGCCGCGCAGGCCATGGGCTGCTCCTCAAATCCGTCGAAATCAGGATTTACCGCGCGAAGCAGACGCTGCGAGAGAAATTGAGGCAGGTGTTGTAGGTTGGCTCCAGCGCGGTGTTAGGCGGCAAAGTCTCGTCATACACAATTCCAGACATAAAGTCCGCGACCACTGGCTGTGGCTGAACGTGCCAAGCGTGTCATCTCCTCGACAACCGGCTGAATATCCGATGGTGAACAAGCCAACTCTTCTGTCGCGGCCCACTTTGCGGAAACATCCCGAATCTGATCGCTGGTAAGCTGGCCAAGAACCGTGACCATTGCTGCCGGAAAACTATGAATGAGCCGCTCACCGTCTTCTATCTGGAGCAAGCAGGCGAAATCTTTTAACATGGCAACGTCCCAATCACTGCCGCGCATAATTGCCCAAAGCATCGAAAGCTCCAATGGTGTCATGCCATTGAATTGCGCTCGCTCGGTGAAAATGTCTGGCGTGGTGTCATACTTAACCGCCTCGGTGTCGCGAGAAATGTAGATGTCTGATAAGATGCTCATAATACCTCCTAACCTCCTCAATTGAACCGCACCTTTGTCGCATAACTCGGAAACAGGAACAAGGTCAAAAGTTTGCTATTTCGCTGGAAATGCGAGTCTTACAGGGTTGTCCGGTTTTATTATTGAACCAGCAAACACAGACAGAAGCCGCCATAGGACGGCTGGATTCGTCCCAGAACAAAAAGCGCGATTGCGTGAGCCGTTGACGGAGACGATGACCGTTTTGGAAAACTCCTAACATTGAACGTTCAACGTTGGGCGTTGAACGTTGTCCTCTCCAGCCTCCGCGCGCGCCAGAGATAGAAAATCGCCGGATACACCAGCAGTTCCATGAGCGTCGAGGTGATGACGCCGCCGACCATCGGGACGGCGATGCGCTTCATCACGTCCGCGCCGGTGCCGTGGCTCCAGAGAATCGGCGCGAGACCGGCGATGATCACGCACGCGGTCATCGCCTTCGGCCGGACGCGCTTGACCGCGCCGTGGTAGATGGCATCGCGCAGGTCGGCGAGCGCGCGCATCTTGCCTTCCCTGACCCACTGGTCGTAGGCGAGGTCGAGATAGAGCAGCATGACCACGCCCGTCTCGGCATCGAGGCCGGCGAGGGCGATGATGCCGACCCAGACGGCGACGCTGAGGTTGTAGCCGAGCAGGTGCAGCGCCCAAAACGCGCCGACCAGCGAGAACGGCACGGCCAGCATGACGATGGCGGTTTTGACCACCGAACGCGTGTTGAGATAGATGATGGAAAGGATGATCAACAGCGTCAGCGGCACCACGATCATCAGCCGCTGCTGCGCCCGGAGCATGTATTCATACTGGCCGCTCCAGAAGATGCTGTAGCCGCTGGGCAGTTTGATAGTGCCTTTCGCTATGGCGTCGTTGACGGCGCGCATCGCCGTCTGCACGTAGGTGCCGATGTCCACGTCCTTCACGTCCACGTAAATCCACGCGTTCGGCACGGCGGCCTCGCTCTTGACGCCCATCGGCGCGTGGACGGTTTCGATCTTCGCCAACTGGCCGAGCGGCACCTGCGCGCCGGTCGGCGTCGGCACGACGATCTCGCGCAACGCACCGAGGTTCTCCCGGAAATCGCGGCTGTAGCGGAGATTGACCGCGTAACGCTCAAGCCCCTCGACCGTGGTGGTCAGCGGCATGCCGCCGAGCGCGACCTCCAGTACGTCCTGCACGTCGGCGATCTTCAGGCCGTAGCGGGCGATGGCGTCGCGATCAATGTCGAACTGGACGTAGTTGCCGCCCATCGTGCGCTCGGCGAACGCGCTGAGTGTGCCAGGCACGCCCTTGACCACCGCCTCCACTTCCAAGGCCACGCGCTCCAGCACGGCGAGGTCGGGACCGGCAATCTTGATGCCCACAGGCGTCTTGATGCCGGTGGCGAGCATGTCAATACGCGTCCGGATCGGCATGGTCCAGGCGTTGTTGAGGCCGGGGATTTGCACCGCGGCGTTCATCGCGTCGGCCAGCTCGTCGGGCGTGCGGCGGCGGTGCGCGACGACGTGGCCCCGGTCGTCCCGGATGTCCACCACCGGCCATGCCTCCTCCGGCTTGAGCATGATGGTGGTCTCGATCATGTCGAACGGCGCGGGATCCGTGGCCGTCTCGGCGCGGCCCACCTTGCCGAAAACCTGCTGCACCTCGGCGAAACGCCGGATGATGCGGTCGGTGACCTGCAAAATCTCGCGCGCCTTGGTCGGCGAGATGCCGGGGAACGTCGTCGGCATGTAGAGCAGGTCGCCTTCGTACAGCGGCGGCATGAACTCCGAGCCGAGGCTCTGGTACGGGAAATATTTCCCCGCGCTAAACGCCGCGTCCTTGAGCGGACCGTCGGGCAGCCACCGCGCCACGAGGCTGTTCCACGGGAAGAAGACCCACGCCACCAGCACCGCCGCGAGCGTCACCACGCACCAGCGCCATCGGATGACCCGGTCAATCACCGGATGATACAGCCAGACTAGGAGGCGGTTGATCGGGTTCCTGTCCTCGTGGGGAATTTTTCCGCGGATGAAAAAACCCATCAGCACCGGCGCGAGCGTGATGGAGAGCAGCGCCGCCGCCGCCATCGCGTAGGTCTTCGTGAACGCGAGCGGCTTGAACAGCCTCCCCTCCTGCGCCTGCAGCGTGAACACCGGCAGGAACGACACGGTGATCACGAGCAGCGAGTAAAACAGGGTCGGTCCGACCTCGATGGAGGCGTCGCGGATGATGTCCCAGTGCGGTTTCCGGCCCTGGTCGCGCTCCATGTGCTTGTGGGCGTTCTCGATCATGATGATGACCGCGTCCACCATCGCGCCGATCGCGATCGCGATGCAGCCCAGCGACATGATGTTTGAGGTGATCCCCTGCGCGTCCATCACCTGGAACGAGATCAGCACGGCGATCGGCAGGATCACGATCGCCACGAGGGCACTGCGGAAGTGGAGCAGGAAC
>CAZAAF010000364.1:0-4717 GCA_964482575.1 uncultured Verrucomicrobiota bacterium
CGTTCGCGCTATCGACGGGGGTGTACCGCATGTGGGGCGTGACGTTGTAGATCAGCTTGTAGCGCGCGCTGCGCACGCAACGGCTGTAGTCCATGCCGCTGGCGGTGGTGTTTTCATTGAAGGTGGTGCTGCCGTGGGGTCCGCGCTCGGCGAAGATGTACTGGCGTTCCCGGGGAAACGCCTGGCCTTTCAGCAGCGGCAGGAAACTGACGCCGCTCATGCGTTCCGGGACCGGCAATCCCGCGACCTCCAGGCAGGTGGGCGCGATGTCCTCCCCCGAAAGCAGGACGCTGGAGTCGCCGCCCGGCTTGATCACGCCCGGCCACCATGCCAGGAGCGGCACATTCAGGCCGGGATCATGGAGCGCGCCCTTGCCGCTGGGGAAAGCCATGCCGTTGTCGCCCATGAAGATGACGAGGGTGTTCTCCAGTCCCGCGCGCTGTTTGACGATGTTGAGCACGGTCTGAAAGTCGCCATCGCAATGCTCGATCTCCCCTTCGTAGCGCGACAGGTCATCGCGCACGCCGGGCAGGTCGGGAAGGAATCCCGGCACCTTGAGTTTCGCGGGATCGGGCGGGTTCTTGCCCGTGTTCCACGGGTGATGCGGATCGTTGAAGCCGACCCACAGGAAATACGGTTTGTCCTTCGGCCTCTGGTCGAAGAACTCGTTCATTTTTTCAGGCACCTTCTCCTGGTTGGAAGCGTCCACGTAATCGAACCGGTCCTTGACCGTCATCAGGTGATGCCGGTCAAACACGGCGTTGGTCGCCTCCGGTCCCCGGCCCGAGCCGTCGAGATGATGGGTGCGCCCGCAGCATCCGACGAAGTAGCCGGCCTGTTTTCGCAAGAGTTCGGGGAACGTGATCTCCTCGCGCGGCAACGGCGATGAGAACCGCGTCATCCGACACGCCACCGCCGAACGCCCGGTCATGATGGTCGCGCGCGAGGGGACGCACTGCGGCGCCCCGGTGAACATCCGGCGAAACATGATGCCTTCCGCCGCGAATCGGTCCAGATTCGGCGTCTTCATCTCGTCCCGGCCATAGCAATGGATGAACGGGTAACTGTGATCGTCCGACAGGACGAAGAGGATGTTGGGTTTCGCGGACGGCCCGGCGGTCTCGGCGGCGTCCAACGGTGTCAGGGGCAGCCACGCGACCAACGCAGAGGTCGCCACCATCCATGTCAACGCTTTGCCATAAATCTTCATCGCGACCTCCTCAACTTCACAAACCCGCCTGCTTCCCGACTCCCGACGACGATTTCCATCCGTTCCCGGACATGCCGTGCCGAAACGGGACGATTCCGGGGCAGACACCCTTTTCCCGCAAGAAGCCTAGAACGCCACTTCCTCACCCACGAGGAATTTTTTGGAGAAGAACGCAATCAACTCTCCGATGATATGCGTATTGATGTAGGCATTCTTGAACGCGTCACTGTGGCACATCAGATGCAATCGGTTCACACAGTTCTTGGTAATGACGTCAATCGCCTGCTGAACCTCGGCCATCGCCTGTTTCGCGGCTTCCTTGTCGCCTTGATTGCACCAGAACACATTCAACAGAAGTCGCTGGACATTATCCTGCGTGCTCAACAACGGTCGAATCCCCGTAAAGTACTTTTTGTACCCCTTCATATCTTCACAGTATTGAAACACGGACATGTCGGTCAGGTATTGCAGGGCCTTTTGCATGTCGGCGTCTTGAGAGGACACAACCCCCCTGGCATCCCGATAGACGACGGTGGCGCGATCACAGGACTTGAAGCGTTCCACATTTTCCAAGAAGGGCAGGAGCGGCTTGATCGCCGAGCAGAGCACATCCTGGCCACGGTAAGGACAGACCGCGCAGGTCTTGAAGAGTTCATTCTGCCGGATCTCCGGGCTCAGCTTGGCCGGATCGTTCCAGAGCGCGGCGGCCATGCGCGATATATGGGTGACGGAGAAGTCAAAGAACGTGCCGTCCTGACAATGGAGATACATTCCCTCTTCCGGATAAGCCGTGGCATCAATGGGCGTCATGAGGTCCTTTCTTGGACCCCATGCTAAACCACGGCTCCATGGATTCACAAGTCGCAATGCATGGGGAAAAGGAGCCTGTAATCCCGGACTCGCCGCCGGGGCCTGAAGACAACCCTGCGCACCCCTGGGACCGCACCAAGAGAAGCGGGTTCAGTCAAAACAACGGGGCCGTCCTGTGAAAGCCGTTGAAAAACAGTATCCTATGGATTCCAATGGCTTTGGCAGAGGCCCGTTGAAAAAGCTGCCGGGTTGGGAAGCTGAAAAGACCCGCCGTTGAGTCTGCCGGAAAAGATCCGGCCGTTGTCACTTCGCTTTCTGCGGTTTTTCAATCTGGTCGAGCAGGAGCCTGGCTTTCGTCGTGTCCAGATGATCCTCGCCCAGAATTTTGCGCCGGCCCGCCAATGCCAGCCGGGCCAATTCGAGAGCCTCGGCCATCTTTCCCTGATTCTTCAGGCATAACCCGAGATTCCAGTAACTCGTCAACACCTTGGGATTTTCCGGCCCCAGGAGGCGCAGTCGGAGGGCCAGAACAGAGCGAAGTTCCGTTTCGGCTTCGGCGTGCCTGCCTTGGGCGTCCAGCACCGCGGCCAAGTGGTTGCGGCTTGACAGGGTGTCCGGATGCTCCGGCCCCAGCAGTCGCAGCCGGAGGGCCAGAACCCCGCGATGCTCCTTCTCCGCCTCAGCGAATTTCTGCTCCCCGGCCAGCGCAACCGCCAGGTTGTTGCGGCTTAGCAACGTGTCGGGATGCTCCGCGCCCAACACGCGCTGGCGAATCTCCGCAACCGCACGGTTCTCTTTTTCAGCTTCGGCATACCGGCTCTGGAATCGAAAGACTTCGGCCAGGATGCTGCGGGTTTGCAGCGTATCGGCATGTTCCGGGCCCAACAGCCGCTGGCGGATGTCCAGCACCGCGCGAAGCTCCTTCTCCGCCCCGGCGTAGGCCTTCTGGCCGGCCAAGGCGCTGGCCAGGTTGATGCGGCTCTGCAGCGTGTTGAAATGGTCCGGTCCAAGGATGCGTTGGAAGCCGTCCAATACCGTCCGCCACTCCGCTTCGGATTGCGCATAGTTGCCCTGGTGATAAAGGCTGGCGGCCAGCCCGCCGCGTTCCTGCAGTTCCTTCAGTTTCGCATTTTCCGCGGCGCTCAGTGACGCGCGTTGGGTGGAACGGGGAGCTTTCATCCCGGAAACCGAGGGGGATCGCGGGGCAGACATTCCTGTCGGCCCAATTCCGGTTTTCGAGGTCATCGAACATTCGACATCCTCCAGCAGCTCCTGGATCTCTTTCGTTTGCGGGTGCTTCTCGCCCAGCACCTTGCGGCAGCCATCCCGCGCCCGCCGGGCCAGCACCTGCGCTTCGGATGTTTTGCCCTGCTTGGCCAGACACAACGCCAGATTGGCGAAGGCACGGAGAAGATACTCATCGTCCGGTCCCGGAGAGGCCTGGTGGGCGGCCAGGATGGCTCGATACTCCACCTCGGCCTCGGCCAGTTTGCCTCCGCGGTCCAGCGCCGCCGCCAGGTTATTGCGACAGATCAAGGTGTCCCTATGTTCCGGCCCCAGAACGCGCACACACCATGGGATGAGCTGACGGTAGATTTGCGCCGCGTCGCTGTCCTTTCCCTGTCTTTGCAAGGCCGCCGCCAGGGATACCCGGGTGCGACAGGTAATGGGATTCTCCGGTCCCAAAATGCGCTCACGGGGAATGAGCGCGGCACGGAACTCCGCCTCGGCCCCGGCGTATTTTTTCTCATCCATCAACACCACTCCGAGGGTATAATGACTGGACAGGGTGTCGGGATGCTCCGCTCCCAACACGCGCTGGCGAATGGCCAGGATGACACGGCGCTCCGTCTCCGCTGCGGCAAACCTGCTCCGGTGACGGAGCGTATTGGCCAATTCGCTGCGGACGACCAGGGTGTCGGGATGCTCCGCTCCCAACACGCGCTGGCGAATGGCCAGCACGCCCAGATACTGGTTCTCGGCCTCGGCATATTTGTGTTGAGCATCAAGCGTCACCCCCAAAGCGACACGGCTGTCGAGCGTCTGGGGATGTGACGATCCCTGCAAACGCTGGCGCATGGCGCCGATGGCGCGAAATTCCTTCTCAGCCTCTGCATACCTGCCCTCAGCATAGAGCGTTTGAGCCAGGTCATAGCGCTGTTTCAGTTTTTCCAACTTCTCCAGCATCGCGTCATCTGATTTGACCGCCATGGGGGGGCGTGGAGCGGTGGCGGCATGAGCACCGGTCGGTAGAAAAACGATGGCGAAAACGAAGGCCGCGACGGGTGGCGCGCGGTGGAACACTGAAAACGTGAAGGAAGAAGAACGGTTCCAAAACCCAGCGTGCATGTCGCCACGGACGTTACTGGTGTCGTTGCATCGAAGCAAGTGTGAAGGCGGCAGGAGCAAACGCGGCGTTACAACATTCAGCCTATCGGCTTCCAACAAAAAAAGATCGCACCTGAAATGCAAAGTCAAGACAGCCCGGTGCCGTCCCTACCGGTGCTGTCCCTTGCCAGACACTTCCTCGTACACGGGAACGACGTAGCGGATCAGGGTGCGGCCGACGAACGAGCCCTGCGAGAAGGGCCTGCCCAGGAAACCGACCGGCAACAGGCCGATGAACACAATGACCGTCGAGCCCAACACGAGCGCACGAAACCCACGGACCGCGGCCCCGCCGCGTTTCTGCAGAGT
>CAZAAF010000364.1:4727-5389 GCA_964482575.1 uncultured Verrucomicrobiota bacterium
GGGCGCGCAATTGCCATACCAGCCACCACGCCACGCCCATGAGCACGAACACTCCCGGCGCGTGGGTGTCCAGACCCAGCCAATGCGTCACGTCCTTGAGCGCCCACCCCATCCAACGATACAGCCCGTAGCCGGTGAGCACCGGCACCAGCACATTGAGCAGTCGCGGCACCTCCGCCGCCAAACCCTGGCCATACCCGCAAGAAACGCTACGGGCGATGTACAACAGCAGCAGGATATCGAACCCATTGAAACCCATGACGGCGGGCATCCTATAGGGGGACCCGAAACAGGGTCAACCATCGACAAACGCCACCGCGAGCGATGTCATCCGACATCGTCCGGGGCGGCATTGACATCTGCGGCTCACCAGTGGCTAACTTCCCTCATGGTGAAACGCATCCTTCTGGCACTGCTGGCGCTGGCGGTTCCGGTCTTTGCCCAAACGCCGGCCCGTCCGGAGTACAGCGGACAAACCACCTGGGATGCCACCACCCGCACGTTCACCTTCGTTTCCAGCGGGTCCATGCCGGAAGGCAAAGAGGCGTTTTTCTGGCAGGTGCCGGCCGAGGTGAAACGGATTGTGATTGCGTCGAACGTGACCGTGAAGGGCGGCTTCCGCGTCCTGTTCCGGCGGGCCGACAATCCGCTGGAGATCGCCG
>CAZAAF010000365.1:0-1135 GCA_964482575.1 uncultured Verrucomicrobiota bacterium
CGACCGACCTCTCGCGCCGTGAGTTCCTGAAGCAAAGCAGCCGGACGGCCGCCGCCTCCGCGCTTGCCGCCGTCGCGATTCCCCACGTGCACGCCGCGGGCACCAATGCCATCCGGCTCGCGTTGATCGGCAGCGGCAGCCGTGGCAGCGGCGCCGCGGCCAACGCCCTCGAATCCGTCAACGGGCCCGCCAAACTGGTGGTGATGGCCGACCTGTTTGAGGACCGGCTGAAGCGGTCGCACAAGGCGCTGCACGACAAGTTTGGCGACAGCGTGGACGTGCCGCCCGACCGGCAGTTCATCGGGTTCGACGCCTACAAGAAGGCGATCGACTGCCTGCGGCCGGGCGACGTGGCGATGCTCACCGGCTACACGGGGTTCCGCCCCATGCAACTGGAGTATGCTGTGGAAAAGGGCGTCAATGTCTTCATGGAGAAATCGTTCGCCACCGATCCGCCGGCGGTGCGGCGGGTCATTGCCGCGGGGGAGGCGGCGGACAAGAAGAACGTCAAGATCGCGGCCGGCCTGCAATGCCGCCATTCCCGCAACCGGCAGGAACTCATCAAGCGCATCCGCGACGGCGAGATGGGGCAGATTCAACTCATCCGCTCCTACCGGATGGAGGGCGGCGGATGGATGAGGCCCCGGCCGAAGGAAGCGAAGGACCCGAAAGAGCTGCTCTGGCAGATTCGCAACCGCACGAACTTCTACTGGGTTTCCGGCGGCTATTGGGTCGAGATGAACATCCACCAGGTGGACGAGCTCTGCTGGCTCAAGGGTGAATACCCGGTGTGCGTGCATGGCGTGGGCGGCCGCGCGGCCAACAGCAAGGACTGTGGCCAGAATCTTGATTCGTTCTCGATGGAATGGACCTTTGCCGACGGCACGAAGGCGTATCACGTGGCGCGCTACATCCCGAAGTGTTTCTACGAGTTCGACACGTTCGTTCACGGCACGAAGTGCGCGGCGCAGTTCTCCGGGCCAATCCATGCCGGCATCGTGCACACCTACAAGGACCAGCGGTGCGCGCCGGACAACATCGCGTGGGAGGCTGAAAAGGAGCCGATCACACCCTGGCAGCCGGAGCGGGACGACTTCCTCGATTCCATCCGCAACAACAAGCCGCACAACGAGGC
>CAZAAF010000365.1:1145-5358 GCA_964482575.1 uncultured Verrucomicrobiota bacterium
CGGTTCACATGGGCCGTAAGATCACGTGGGACGAGGCAATTAAGTCGGACTTCCAGTTCTTCCCGAACATGAACAATATCTCCGAGGAGAGCGAGCCGCCGGTCAAGGCGGATGCCGAGGGACATTATCCGGCGCCGATCCCGGGACAGTGGTCGGAAATCTAGGCGCCACCCGCCGGACATCCGGGCGTTCCCGGATTTCATCCCGGGGCGTCGCGGAATTTTTACAAACACCGGCTTGCCAGCGACCGGGGGTGCCGGATAATGGCTGGCGTGCGATGGCCGCACGATCTGGCTGGAAAAAACCGGATCCATGCGCAACCATGGCACTAGATTGTTTTTATGAAGCGTCCAATTCAGACACCAAATTTATTCACGGAAAACCCGATACCGAACCCGTACCGGCAGATCATTCACGCGCACCATTTTACCTGTGTGTTTTCATGCAAGGTCGGGAAGCGTTTCGCCGCCGGCCAGATGGGCATCGTCTCGTCCAACCTCGACCCCCGGATTTTCGAGGAAGCCGAACAGAAGGCGATCGTCCGCAGTGACTCGGAACTCGTCATCAAGCGGGGCCCGGTCACGTTCGTCTATCACCTAATCAACAAGACGGCCACGGCCCGTCTCTACCGGGTGGCGGCTCACGTGGTGGATTTCGCCCAAGGGAAATACTAGGCGGGGCCGGCCTGCGGACCCCGCGGGCCATGAGGACCAGGGCATGTACCAGCTTTCCTTTGACCGTCCGGCCAAGCTTCTCACGATCCATTGGACCGGTCATGTGGACCCGGAGGAGACGAAGCGCTGCTACGACGAGATCCGGCAGCACCTGACGGACATCACGCCGGGCATCCGGGTGCTGACGGATTTGAGCGGGCTGGAATCCATGGAGTACGCCTGCGTGCCGCACCATGACCGGATGATGGATTTGTTCAACGAGCGCGGGATAGAAACGGTGGTTCGCGTGATCCCCAATCCCTACAAGGACATCGGGTTCAGCATCATGTCGTTGTTTCACTACCGGCATGGCGTTCACATCCTGACGTGTGAGACCCTGGACGAGGCGAAAAAGCACCTCCATCTGTGAGGGAGAGTGGGTGCCGGTGCGGCGTGAAAAGGCTTGTTGCCGTGCGCCGGCTGGCGTAGCGTGCGCGTGATTCCAACGGAGGAAAGAACCATGGTGACAAGACGAGAGTTTTTGAAACAAACCGCGGTCGGAGCGGCGGCGGTCTGGGCTGCAGGATGCGCGACCAAGTCGGGTGGCACGGTGTCCGGCAAGATTCCGATCGGGTTGCAGCTCTACTCGGTTCGCAAGGAGGCCGCGAAGGACCTCGACGGCGTGCTCGCCGCAGTGGCCAAGATGGGCTACAAGGGCGTCGAGTTCGCCGGCTATCACAACCGCGACGCAAAGACGCTGCGGAAACTCCTCGACGACAACGGCCTCAAATGCTGCGGCACCCACACCGGGTTGCCCACGCTGCTGGGCGACAAGCTCAAGGAGACCGTCGAATTCAACCAGACGCTCGGCAACCGGTACCTCATCGTGCCCGGCCTGCCGAAGGAGCGCATCGCGTCCCGCCAGGCGTGGTTCGACACGGCGAAGTTGTTCAACGATCTGGCGGACAAGGTTGCACCGCAGGGGATGCGCGTCGGCTACCACAACCACACCATCGAGTTCAAACCGCTCGACGGCGAACTGCCGTGGGACACGTTCTTCGGCAACACGAAGAAGGAGGTCATCATGCAGTTCGACACCGGCAACGCGATGCATGGCGGCGGCAACGCCGTGATGTACCTGAACAAGTACCCGGGCCGCGCGGCGACCATCCACTGCAAGCCGTTCTCCAACGCGAAGCCGGACGCCCTCATCGGCGAGGACGAACTGCCGTGGAAGGAGATCTTCCAGATTTGCGAATCCACCGGCCATACGGAATGGTACATTGTCGAATACGAGCGCCCCAACCAGCCGGCGCTGGAGTGTGTGGAGAAGTGCCTGCAGGCGATGAAGCAAATGGGCAAGTAAGAGACCGTTTTGACGCCATGATTGATACGCTGCAAACCAAATTCGGGATTCCGGGGGCGGTCGCCGTCCTTCCGGGCAAGAACAACATGCCGCGCGTGACGCTCGCGCACCGCTCGGGCACCAGCGCGGAGATTTATCTGCACGGCGCCCATGTGACCTCGTGGAAAAACGCGAAGGGCGAGGAATTGCTCTTCCTCAGCGAGAAGTCCAACTGGGCCGCCGACAAGCCCATTCGCGGCGGCGTCCCGATTTGTTTCCCCCAGTTCAGCAGCCACGGCCCGTTGCCGTTGCATGGCTTTGCCCGGATCAACGAGTGGACGCTGACGCAAACCGAGCGGCTGGGTTCCGGCGATGTGGTGGCGACATTCCAATTCTGCGACTCCGACGCCACGCTGGCCCTGTGGCCGCACCGGTTCACCGCCGAGCTGCGGGTGACGCTGTCGGAAACCGTACTGACGCTGGCCGTGCAGGTAAAGAACACCGGCGACAAGCCGTTCGACTTCCAACTGGCGCTCCACACCTACTTCGGCGTCGGGGAAATCCAGCGCACGGCCGTTAGCGGGCTCAAGGGCGTGACACTCAGCGATTCGCTGAAGAACAATGCCCAGGAAGTGGAAACGCGGACGGACATCCGGTTCGACCAGGAAACGGACCGCATTTACCTCAACACGCCGGACTGCGTGCGTCTTCGCGACGAGGCACGCCAGCGCACCATCGTCATCCAGAAGAGCGGCATGGCCGACTCCGTGGTGTGGAACCCGTGGATCGCCAAGTCCCAGCGCATGCCGGATTTCGGCGACGACGAGTATCTGCGGATGGTGTGCGTCGAGACGGGCAACATGGCCACGAAGATCACTCTCGCGCCGAACGGCCAGTGGCACGGTTCCACGGTGTTCACCGGGCAGCCTGCCTGACGGGTCGGGTTTCGCGGGATGGGGTGCAGTCGCCGGCCTGTGCGGCGGCGATGTTCATTCTATTGCCGGTCAACGCCGGTTCGCGCCGGCTGCTTCAATCCTGGCGCGCGGCCTCCCGGCGCAGCTCCTGATACCACGCATCCAGCACCTTGTTGCTGCGGCAGAAAACCACCGACTTGACCAGCATCCGGTTCACATCGCGCTGCGGGACCATGATGCGTTTGTCGGGGTTGAGCACGTCGTGGCTGCGACGGAGCAATGCCAGCGTCTTCAGCCCGATGATGATCGGCCAGAGGCAGGCCAGCCGCAGCCGGCCGCACGAGCGGGGAATCGCCAGCGTATACCGCCACGCGGCGTCGAAATGGCCGAGCGTCAGGTCGAGATGATGATGGTACACCGGGAGGAATTCTTCCATTACCTCGCGGCTCACGCTCCAGGTTCCCTGCGCCGTGCTTCCCAGCAGCATCTCCGGCTTCAATCCGGCCTTCGCCAGCCGCTGGCGCGGCAGATAGCAGCGGGCGATGCGCAGATCCTTCGGCAGATCGCGGAGAATGTTGGTCATCTGGAGACCCTTGCCGAAGCAGATGCCCAGCTCCGTCATCTCGTCCGGATCCCAGCCGCGTAACGCCCGCAGGTGGGCGATGCACATCCGGGTCCAGAATTCCCCGACGCAGCCGGCGACGGCGTAGGTGTACTCGTCGAGCTGTTGGTCGGTCTCGAAAGCGGTCAGTTCCTTTTCGGTCTCGCCCGGGAACTGCACGAGGTCGTTTTCCTGCCCGCGTGTGATGACGCCGAGCAGCTCGGTGATGCGGACGCGATCCTCCTTGGGCAGCCCGCCGAACATGATGAAACAGTTGTCGAGTTTCTCCAGCAGCAGTTTCTCCGCCGGCAGGCTTTGATGCTGCGCCAGGTCGGACCGGATGATCACCAGCTCATCGGGATCATACCGGCGTTCCAACTGCTGGCGGAACCGGACCAGGTGCGCCTGCCGCTTGTCGCGCGGGACCACCTTCGTGTCCGCAATGGTGTCGCTGGCGCGCGCCAACAGATAGGCGAGCGATATCGCCGGCCTCAAGGCAGCCGGCAGCACGCGCAGTGTCAGGTAAAACGAGCGCGACACGTCGCGGAGCAGCGGACCAATGAGCTGATTGCGTTCCCTTTGGGTCACGCGCCGCATCGTAGGCGCGACCCGCGGCGGGCGCAAGCCTGAGAGAGAACCCCGGCCGGGGCCGGGTTACGGCTCCGGCGACTTGAGAAGGGCCAGCAGTTTGAGACCGCCG
>CAZAAF010000366.1:0-5046 GCA_964482575.1 uncultured Verrucomicrobiota bacterium
CGCCGCCCGGCGGGAGCCGCATGAAGTTCAAGCGCAATCTCAAGATTGTCGAGGGCCGCATGGGCGCGGTGCCGCTGGTCAATGTCGCGTTGCTGGCGGGACTGTTCTTCATGCTCAGTTCCTCTTACGTGCTGCAACCGGGCGTGAACGTCGAGATGCTCAACCTGCCCGTCTCCACGCTCGTCGCCGGGGCTCCGGAACACAATGCGGTGATGGTCACCATCACCCGCGACGATCTCATCTTCTTCAACGACGAGCGCGTAAACCTGGAGAAACTGAAAACCGGGCTGGAGGAAACGGCCCGCCGGTATCCCGGCATCCGCCTCGTGTTGAAGTCCGACCAGCGCGTCAGTTATGAGCGGCTCGTCCAACTGCTCGACCTCGCCAAGGCGGCCGGCGTCCAACACGTGCTGCTGGCGACACGGCCGTTGTTGAATCAGCCGGCCACGCCGCCGCTCAAACCACAACCGGCGGCGTCCGCGCAACCATGAAGACCGGTCCTTCCGTCATCAAGCGGTTCATCGCTGAACAGCGGCTGCTCGTGTGGTGGCTGCTGGCCTCCCTCGCCGCGCATGTGGCGGCCGGGGCGGTCTTTCGCGTCGGCACCTTCGCCCGGGCATTGAAAGATCCCGTCCAACCCTGGGTGCAATACGTCGGCGACACCGACGAGGCGACGCTTGGGCTGGCAGCCGTGCGCGACCCCAGCCTGACGGCGCTGGCCTCGCCGCATGGTTTCTCCGCGCCCGCCTTTTCGCCCCCCCCGCATTTCCCATATCAACCGCCGACGGCCAACCAATCCTCACGCCCCCTGGCCGCCCCGCCGTCGACAACCGCCGCGCCGGCAACCTTGCAAGCCCTGGACATGCCGGCCGTCAAGTTTGCCCCTTCGTCGCAGGAAACCGGCGAGGTACCGGTCGTGCCCGCCGCCACCACACAGGTCACCTTCAGTCCCTCCCTGGCAGGGCGCGCGCCAAAGCCCGGGATCGAGGCGTTGCGTGTGGAAGGCCCGGCGCCGCAGCAAGCCACCGTGTTGCGCGTGGCGGTGGATACCCTCGGTGTGGGGCGCTACGCGCTGTTGACGGAGAGTTCCGGGTCCGCGGCCGCGGACAACCGCGGCCTCCAGCAAGTCCAATCCTGGCGGTTTCTGTCCGAGGAACGTCCCTCCGATGCGCTCAACTGGGGTGAGGTGCGCATCCGATGGGCGGGCGGCAACGAGACGACCGCGGTCCCGGCGCCGGGAGGAGGCGGCACACGATGATCCCGATGCGTTTCGACACGGCCGTGGTGGTGTATCTGCTGGCGGTGGTGGCGGTCATAGTGGCCTTCGCCATCCGCAATGCCATCCGGCGGCGGGCGATGTATGCCGACCCCAAACCGACGCGCATTTTCAGTTACACCCGATGCGCACACCCCTATCTGGACGACCATGATGTGGATCGGTCCAGTTGCCCACGCTGTGGCACGGTGAACGACCCCCAGCGCATCTGATGTTCGGGACTGTGATTCGTGACCCGGGATTCGTTCTTCGTTGCCTGCCCGAAACAATCAATATAATAATCCGCGCTCACAAATGAGTTGTGTGTTACGACGTACGGATTGTAAATCGCGGATGACGGGTTGCGGATCACGAGTCACGGGTTATTTTTTACGGGTTACGGAAACACCATGAGCGACGCTAGAGAACAAATCATCATTCTGGACTTCGGTTCGCAATACACGCAGGTCATCGCCCGCCGTGTGCGCGAGTTCAACGTCTTCTCCACCATCATGCGGCCGGACACACGCGCGGCGGAGATCGATGCCCTGGCGCCAAACGGCATCATCCTCAGCGGCGGGCCCATGAGCGTTTACCAGAAGGGCGCGCCGATGCCCGACCCCGGCATCTTCGCCCTCGGCATCCCGGTGCTGGGCATCTGCTACGGCATGCAGGTCATGGGGCATCTTCTGAACGGCAAGGTTGCCCACGGCCAGAAGCGCGAGTACGGCCGGGCCGAACTGGACGTCACCGTGCCGAGCTGCCCGCTCTTCACCAACCTGGAACCGAAACAAACCGTCTGGATGAGCCACGGCGACAAGTTGACCGAGCTGCCGCGCGGCTTCGAAGCCATCGCCCGCAGCGGCAACTCGCCCTTTGCCGCGATGGAGAACCGCGAGCGCAACCTCTACGGCCTCCAGTTCCACCCCGAGGTCGTCCACACGCCGCACGGCCGCGAGGTCCTGAAAAACTTCATGTTCCGCATCTGCGGCTGCCAGGGACTCTGGACCATGGCCAGCTTCATCGAGCGCAGCGTGAAGGACATGCGCGCCAGCGTCGGCAGTGACCGCGTCATCCTCGGCCTCTCCGGCGGCGTGGACAGCTCCGTAGCCGCCGCCCTGATTCACAAGGCCATCGGCAACCAGTTGACCCCCATCTTCGTCAACAACGGCCTCCTGCGCAAAGGCGAGGCCGAGAGTGTCGAGCGCGTTTTCAGGAAGAACTTCCACATGAAGCTCAAGACCGTGGACGCCACCAACCTCTTCCTGCAACGGCTCAAGGGCGTCACCGATCCCGAACGCAAGCGCAAGATCATCGGCAAGACGTTCATTGATGTCTTCGAGAAATCCACCAAGTCCGTCAAGGGCGCAAAGTTCCTGGCCCAGGGCACGCTCTACCCCGACGTCATCGAGAGCGTCCCGACCGCCGGCGGCCCGTCCGCAATGATCAAGAGCCACCACAACGTGGGCGGTCTGCCGAAGCGGATGAAGTTCCAGCTTCTCGAACCGTTGCGCCAGCTCTTCAAGGATGAAGTGCGCCGCGTCGGCGAGGAACTTGGCCTGCCGCACGAGATCGTCTGGCGGCAGCCGTTCCCCGGCCCTGGCCTCGCCGTGCGCGTCTTGGGCGCCGTCAACAAACCCCGCCTCGACATCCTGCGCGAGGCCGACTGGATCGTTGTGGATGAGATGAAGTCCAGCGGCTGGTATTACAAGATCTGGCAGAGTTTCGCTGTGTTGCTGCCCATCCGCACCGTCGGCGTCATGGGCGACGAACGCACCTACGACCACGTCATCGCCATCCGCGCGGTGGATAGCCAGGACGGCATGACGGCCGACTGGGTCCGTCTGCCTCCCGATCTTCTGGCGCACGTTTCCAACCGCATCATCAACGAGGTCAAGGGCGTCAACCGCGTCTGTCTCGACATCTCCAGCAAGCCCCCCGCGACGATCGAGTGGGAGTGATTTCTTGCGGTAAAGTCCATTACCTTAATCGAGTAAACAAGTAGCCAATGCACCGTCATTGCTATGTGGCACTTTGTGGCGTGTCGGTCATGGCCTTGATCTGTGCAGGCTGTTCCGATCTTGGCGGACTCGCGATTGGAACGTCATTTAGTAACTCAATGCAAGGTAGATCGAGTGGCCGTCCATATTATTCCCGATCCCAGGAACTGGACGACTACGAAGTCTCTCGCATAAGAATTCCCCAAACTTTTGATTGTGCGGTTTTTTCTCAGGACGGTAACTTCGTCATCTGTGGAACCGAACCTATAAGTGTTTGGGATATTCGGACCGGTTCAAAAGTACGTGACTTCAAGGAAAAATGGAGCCCGAGGTACTTGGCGCTTTCCGGTGATGGCCGCTTAGCGGTTTCTGATGGTCGTAATAGGACGGTGATTGTCTGGGATGTGGAAAGCGGAAATGCATTGCGGCAATTGAATGGTCACTCCGGCTATGTGAGCAGCGTAGCCTGCTCGCCCGATGGCCGACACGTTTTGACTGCAAGTGCTGACATGACAGTTCGTCTTTGGGACGCTGATTCAGGAAAGGAACTGAGGCAGTTAGAAGCGAGGTGTGAGGAGTCGCGTCCTGTTCATCATATTTCCTTCTCACCAGATGGGACGCGTGCGCTGATCGAGAGTCCGATCGATAGAACTGCTAGACTTTGGGAATTTGAAACGGGCCAAGAATTACGTCTTCTTGAGAAGATTAAGTATGCCAACGGTCGTTTCCCTGCATTTGCGCCAGATGGGATTCACGCGGCGTTTCCTGCATACAAAGGTATATCGCTTTGCGACTTGGTCGAAGACAAAGAAGTGCGTCACTTTAATGGGCTTGGCGGTTCGATTTATAGTGTGGCGTTTTCACCGGATGGCAACCGTTTGGTCGTTGGATCCGATACAACCATCTATCTTTGGGACACAAAAACAGGAAAGCTCCTGCGGCGTTTCTCCGGCCACTGCTACCATGTTTCAGCAGTCGGATTTTCCTTTGACGGTCGGCAAGTGTATTCAGCCGCTGGCAATCCAGACAATACAGTAAGCGTCTGGAACGCTGTTCGCTGATGGTCTGGCAGTTTGCTTTCTGACTCCTGACATTCTCCATCATCTGCCCCTCGTCTTCTTCCCATTGTTGGGAGGTTCGGAAGAGGCTGGTGAACGTTTCTATTCCGGCTTGCGGTTGGTGCTATCATCGGGTATATACCAATCAGCCATGACAGCCGCGAAAGTATTCATGAACGGGCGGAGCCAGGCGATCCGGCTGCCGAAGGAGTTCCGGGTAGCCACGAACGAGGTGTTTCTGAAAAAGACGCCTGAGGGCTTCGTCGTGGTGGAGCGCGATCCGTGGGAAGTCTGTGTCGAGGCGTGCCAGGAACTGCCGGATCATTTCATGGCGAAGCGCGTCCAGCCTCCCCAGCAGCGCCGCAAATGGCATCGCAACCGATGACCTATCTTTTTGACACGGACACGCTGGTATTCATGGTGCGCGGCCTCAAGGTTCCCGCCGGCGCCAACCCCAAACAACGCGAGCGTCACACCATCGCCCGCCGGATTGTGGATCGAAGCCGGCGAAAGCAACTCGACGGACACGAGATCGCCCTCTCGGCCATCACCGTGGCTGAACTGGAGTTTGGCGCACGTCACAGCGGCGATTATGAACTGGAGATCGGCGTCGTCCGTCGCGCACTGTCACCTTTCCGGATACTGGTATTTGACGCCGAGGATTGCGCCTTTCGCTATGGGGAAGTCCGCCATGCCCTGGAGTCCTCCGGCAAGGGCATCGGCTCATTGGACC
>CAZAAF010000366.1:5056-5345 GCA_964482575.1 uncultured Verrucomicrobiota bacterium
ACGCTCATTGCGGCGCATGCGATGGCCATCAACGCGACGTTGGTGACCAACAATACGAACGAGTTCTCACGCGTTCCCGGCCTTCGGTGCGAGAACTGGGCAGCCTGAACCGGCAAAGCGCCCGTCAATCCCGCCCCTGCCCACCCCGATTCCTAGCGTCGTCTTTCGGCCGCGAGCGGTCCGACATGAATTGCGAATGTAATTCCCCGCTACCGCCCGAGATCTTCACCAAACAACCGTGCACACAACCAGCACCCCCTCCCAACAGAAGAGTCAGACGGGATACAAC
>CAZAAF010000367.1:0-5324 GCA_964482575.1 uncultured Verrucomicrobiota bacterium
GGTGATCTTGCGCAGGCCGAAATAACTGCGCACCGAATCCATCACCTTCCCGTCGCGCAAGGTCTCGAGGGTGAGATCGTAGAGGAACGGTTTGCCGGGCTGCCACGGGATGACCTCGCCGAGCTTGAGCATGGCCAGCGTGTTGCGCCACGCCGCGGGCACAACCTCCTCGGCCACCTTCTTCCCGCCCACAAACGCGCGCAGCCGGACGGTCACGCCCTTCATCGGCCCGTCCGTGGTGCCCTGGAAAAACATGCGCCCGCCGTCGAGGTCGGGCACCAGCGAGAACTCGCGCAGATACGTCGGTCCGACCGATTCGAGCCAGACCGTCTGCCAGATGCCCGTCGTGCGGGTATAGACGCAACCCTGGCTGACCGTGTGCGTCTGTTTGCCGGCAGGTTGCAGACCGGAGCGGATTTCATCGATCGCGTGGACCACCAACTCATTATTGCCATCGCGGACCGCGCCGGTGATCTCCAACGCGAACGGCACATAACCGCCGCGATGCTCGCCCACGAACTGCCCGTTGACCCAGACGCGCGCGTGATAATCCACCGCGCCGAAATTCAGCAGCAGCCGCTGGCCATGCATCGCCGCCGGCACCGCGAACTGCCGCCGGTACCAGACATGCGGCATGTAGTTCGTGGCCATCGCCAGGCCGGAAAGCTGGCTCTCCGGGCAGAACGGGACGAGAATCTTGCGCGCGAGATCATGACCCGAGATCAACCCTCGCGTCTCACCGTCGCCCTTGTCATCCACCTCGAACTGCCACTCGCCGTTGAGATTCAGCCAGGAGTCGCGCAGAAAATCCGGCCGGGGATGTTCCGGGCGCGGGATGTCGGCGCCGGCCAAGGCCACCAGAAACAAGCCGGAGGCAAACAACGAGAGGAAGACAAATACGCGGGATGTTTTGGAAAGGAAGTTCATGTTTTCTCGCTCAATGGTATTAGGTGCCTGCGCGATAAACCGCAAGGATGTTTTCCGGCGGCACGTCCGGCTGGAACAAATGCGCCGGGCCGAGAATATAGCCACCGCCCTTGCCCAGCACCTCGCAATACCGGCGCACGCCGGCCTCCACCTCGGCGGGCGTCCCCTTCGGCAGCAGGTTCTGCATGTCAATGCCGCCATGGAAACTCAGCCGGTCGCCGAACGCCGCTTTCAGGCTCTCGGGCTGCATCTCCGGACCCGTCGGCTGGATCGGGTCGAGCACGTCCACGCCGCACGCGATCAGTTCCGGGATGAACGGCCGGATGGTGCCGCAACTGTGATAGAGCGCCTGGCCGCCGAGACGGTGAATCAACGCCGTCATTTCCTTCAGATACGGCGCGATGAACTCGCGGAACATGCCGGCCGAGATGAGCGGCCCGCGCTGGGTGCCGAGGTCGCTGATGACCAGGTAGAGGTCAATCCGGCCGTTTGTCAGTTCCGCGGCGCGGGTGTAGTCCTCCAGATAGAAGTCGGTGAACTTCCGGCTCAGGAAATGGACCCACTCGGGCCGCTCAGCCATGTCCATGAACATGTCCTCCCAGCCGCGCACGAGCGCCGGCCGCTGCCAGATGTCGGCGAAGCCGTAGAGGAGCGCGCGGTCTTCGTGGCGCGCGCACTGGGCCTTGAGTTGCGAACGGTCGAGGCAGTCCGGGTTCGGCCATGCAAACGCCTCCAGTTCCGAAAACTCCGCCGCGCCGGCCAGCGCGCCCTTCGCATCCTCGCGCATCGGTCCCCACGGCGTCGGGTTATAGACGTACCGCTCGCCCCAGAAATTCTCGAACACGCCGCCGCCCACCTCGCGCTCCGGCGGCGCGGGCGCCTCCAGGTGGCGCACATCCACGCCGAGCGTATCGAGCAACCGGTCCTTGTCGGAATGGCCGACATGCGCGAACAGCCGTTTCATCGCCGGCGGCTCGGCCCAGAAATCGCGTGGCGTGCGATCGGGTTGTTCGTGGCGCAGCGCGGCCAGCACTCTTTCGCGAGAAGTCATCGTCATGAGGTTGTCATTCAGTAGGTCTTAACCGGCGTCACCGGCCCGCGATCCAGCCACTCGACATCATCGTACCAGATCGTGCCGGTGGTCCAGCGGAGCTGGAAGGTCATTACCGCCCATCGGGCGTCCTCGTTGGTGATGAAGACAAACTGCCGCTGCTGCCAGTCGAAGGTGCCCTTCGGAAGCTCCACCCCCGACTCGCTGAGGTTGACCCGGCCGGGTTTGCCATCCTTCATCGTCGCGTAATACATCATCAAGACGGGCCCCGTGCCGTCCTCGCGGACGTTCTCGCCCTTGACCCACCAGCGGATCCGGTAGCGGCGGTTGGGCCGGAGGTTGCGCGGGTCGCCGGGCTCTTTGGCAAACCGTTCGGTCGAATACATCACCAGGGTCACATCCCGCATGTCGCGGTTCTCAATCCGCACCGAGCGCGCGCCGCCGTGCTTCACCTGCTCGTCCATCGCGATCGTTGCGGTCCGGTTCCGGTGCGTGACGCGCTCGTGCTGCACCTTCCAGCCCGCTGGGGCATGATTCGACGGAAGCAGGATCAGATTCAGCAGCGCATCGCTCTTCGCGAAAGCCGGGTCCAACAGGGCCCAGTTCTCGAAACCGCCGTTCTCGATGAGGTTTTTCGCGTCAGCCGCTTCCGCCGCGCCGCCCGCCGTCGCGCCTGTCACCAGGATTCCTGACAAGCAAACCACGGCCCACAATATCCGATTCATTTTCATTTCCGGGAAACGGCGCCGATGCGCACGGATTTGACGATCATCCTGGTCGTGGGCGCCTCCTCGGGCGTGCGCGGCCAGAGTTCGATGCGGTTCACCTCGCCGGGTTTCGCCCAGGGATAGAGGTTGATCTGCATGATGTTCCCAAAGGGATGCACCGACTGGTTGTAGGTGATGGGACGTCCGTTGATCATCACCGCCCCGACGCAACGCTCGCCGACTTCAAATTCCAGGAAGACCTCCTTGTTCTTCCACGCGGCGGGCAGCGTCACCTCCGTCTCCAGATGCCGGAGACTCTTGTCCACCGGCAGGTCGCTGGAAACGAAATGGCGGTTGTCGGAAAAGAGCTTCCAGCCCGTCTTCAACTCCCGCGAGTCCTCGAGGTTCTCCATCGCGAACGCAATCAACTGGCCGATGCAGCCGCCGCGCACCTCGGACGCCTGCACCTGCACCGCCAGCGAATTCTCGCCGCGCTTGAGCCGCGGCGTGACGTCCAGCACGTCGAAGTTGGCCCACGGATGCGCGCGGTAATCGCCCGCGCACCGGCCGTTGATGTACACCGTGGCTTGTTCGAGAAACACCGGGTAGTCATACGACGCAAACGCCAGCAGCACGCGATGCCCGCGCCACGACTCGGGCGCGCGGAACGTCCGGCGATACAGTCCCACGCCCTTCGCGTCATACCCCATCTCATCCCAAAACCCGCAGCCGACCTTCTTCCATGCCGGCCCCTTCGCCGGCTCCGTCAGCCAGGCGAGACTATTGGTGACCGAGGATGGCGCCTGCCGGAACTGGAACGTGTCGAATACCACGTCGCGTGCCGGCGGCACCGGCAGGGACTCGGCCCGGGAGGTTGGCGCCGGCCGCGATTCATACCGCTGCTTCTCCGCAAACCAGTGTTCCATCGCGCCCAGGAAATCCCCGCGCTCGACGCCCACAATCCGGATCTGGCCGGCATCGAGGTCCAGGTTCGCCACGCGTACGGTGCCGTCCGCAAAATCGAACGGCAACGACTGTCCCGTGACCATGTCGAGCACGCGGGCGGGCCGATGCGCGAGCGTGAATGTCAGTGTCAGGTCCTTCGCCGCGCCGCGGCCGTCATTGAAGGCCATCAGCCAGTCCTGCAGCCCGTTCTTGGTGACGAACCGCCGCAGCCAGATGTCCTCGCCGCCGATGTCCGCTTCCTTCGCGACACCCGCGGAGGCGAGAAGATCCGCGAGCACCGCCGTCTGGATGTTGCCGGGCACGGCGGTCCCGTCCGCGGAGCGGTCGGAGGTGCTGTGCCAGAACGACGAACCGAGCAGCATCAACCGTCCCTTCCCCAGCGGCCGGACCACGGCGGCCACCGCGCCATCCTCCCATCGGGCCAGCACATTCTCCGGCGCGATGCCCGCGGCATCCAACGCCAGCCCGCTGCCCTGGAACTTCATTCCCGCCAGCCGTTTCAACACCAGGCTGCCCGCCGCCACCGTGAGCTTCACGTTCTCGCGCTCGCCCGTCACTTTCAGCCCCGCCCGTTTCGCCAGCGGCCACGCGTCCGCCTCCAGCAACGCGTGCCGGCCGGACGTGTCCACGGCGATGAAGGTGCCACCCGCCCGGACGTAGCGGTCGATGGCGTGAACGAGCGCCTCGTCCATCACCCGTGTGCCGGCATCGAACACCACCGGGTAATCACCGGCCAGTCCGGCCTTCAACTCCGCCTCGGTCACATAGACGTTGTTGAAATGCGCCGCCGGCAACGCCTGTTGCGCGATGTCGAACTCATCCGCCGATGCGCTGTAGGGGAAATACCGTTCGTTGCCCGCCGCGTGCAGCACCGCCACCGACGGCTTCCGCCAGTTGGCCTTGGCAAACAACTCCAGCAACCGCGCGTTCTTCGTGAACCAGCCCGTCTTCTCCTCGATCTGCATGTAGTCCACTGCACCGTAGTAAAAGTTGTGATGACCGTGCGCGTTGAGCAGCATCCACGCGAGTTCCCGGCTGAGCCGCCGCGGTTCGGGGACCGTGGCGCTCTCCTCCGAACTCATGTACGCGCCCCAGACGTAACCGACCCCGGCCCATGACGGATTGAAACCGCCTTCGCTGCCCGTATTGTGGATGGAAGCGATGCCCACCTCGCGCTTCAGTCCGAGGAACTCGTCGGAAAATCCCCGCCACGAGCCGGGCACGAACATCAGCGGGATGTCCGGCAACCGCTCGCGTGCGAACCGCGCCTCGCGCAACCAGCCGGTGATGAGTTTCTCGTTCGTCCAATCGCGCAGGTCCACCCAGCGCGCGTTGCCGCACCGGCCGAGATACGGGTAACGATGGGGCTCCTCGGTCGTGAGGAACACCGGCCCGTGAATCACGCCGCCGCGCGTCTTGAGGCAGAGCACGTTCCGTCCGGGCTTCACCACCGCCGTGGCTTCAAACGCAATCGGGCCGACCCGCACCGTCTTGGGACTGATCAAGCCAAGATAGGCGTCGTTGAAAAACACCTCCACCGGCTTGTTCCGCTCGTCGTTGACGTGTGCGACCAGGAACACGCGTTTGCCCTGGTTCGCTGCCAGCCACGCCGAGGCGTCGAACTCCTTGCGAAACCACGCCACGGTGCTCTTGCCGTCACGCAACGCCTTGTC
>CAZAAF010000368.1:0-5313 GCA_964482575.1 uncultured Verrucomicrobiota bacterium
GCGGCCTTCACCATCCGCGATTACGCCTCGAAGGGCCTCTGTCTCTACGATCTGGCCACGCAGAAGGTCACACCCCACCCCAATCCCGACCTGCATCATCTCTACAACCTCTGCTGCACCCCGGATGGGAAGTGGATTCTCGGGACCGTGCATGCGGGCATGAACTACAAGCATGGCATCCTCGCCGTCGAGGTCAACGGCAACAAGGTCTACAACCTCAACATCCCCGGCTGCCGCCCCGATGTCAGCCCGGACGGCAAACACGTCTCCTGGAACGCGAGCGATTTCATCCTCCGCGCCGGCGACCTGGATTTCAGCGGGCCGGAACCGAAGATCGTCAACCAGCACGACGTCGTCGCCACCCAGAAACCGGTGGAGGCGTATCAATCCGACTGGTCGCCGGACGGCCGCTACATCGTCTATACCAGCGGCACGAAGACGGAGAAGAAACTCGGACAGGCGCCGGAACTCATCGGGGTGCAAGCCCCCGGCTGGAACATTTTCGTGGCCGACGCCAGCGCCACCAACCGCTGCGTGCAAATCACCACCGACGGTTGCTCCAACAAGGAACCCGACTGGGCACCCCTGCCCTCGCACAAGTAATGAATGCGTCTCTGAACCCGTCCACGCCTGTAGCGGCGGTCTCTGACTGCCGGCAGTCATTGTCTGCATCGAATCGGCGGTCAGAGACCGCTGCCACAGCGTTCATCCGGCATGGAGCCATCGCCCTGCTCGTGTTCGTCTGCGCCATGACCGTTCCCGCGGGAGCCGCCGGGGACCTTCGCGAGGAACTCACAAAGATTCCTTACAAGATTCTCTTCGAGACCTATCGCGACGGCAACTGGGAGATTTATCAGGTCAACGCGGACGGTTCGCAACCCGTCAACCTCACCCGGACGCCCGACATCCAGGAACACTGTCCCCATGTGTCGGCCGACGGACGACAAATCCTCTTCGTCGTGGATGAAGGCGAAGGCGACAAGCGCACGCGCAGCGTCTGGCGCATGAACATCGACGGCACCGGCCGCCAGCGGGTGGCGGCTGCGGGCCGCGAGCCGTGCTGGACCGCCGGCGACAAGGGCATCGCCTATCTCAAGAGCGAGACCGAGCGGTTCACGCCCATGGACTACGTCACCAAGGGGCTCTATGTGCACGACCTGGCCTCGGGACAGGACCGGGCCCATCCCAATCCGGACATCTGCCATCTCTTCAACATCTGCAGCACGCCAGACGGGAAATGGTACGTCTCCTCGCTGCACGCCGGCATGGGGTTCTCGCACGCGATCGTGGCCATCGAGACCCAGGGCCCGCGGCTCTTCAACCTCGGCATCCCCGGCTGCCGACCGGACGTGAGCCGCGACGGCAAGCGAATCGCGTGGGCCTCGGGCAACTTCTCGCTCGCCATCGGCGACCTGGATTTCTCCGGGCCGGAGCCGCGCGTGTTGAACGCCCATGACATCCTCGTCAGCCCCGAGCCGATGAAGATCCAGCATATCGATTGGTCGCCCGACGGGCGGCATGTCGCCTTCAGTCGCGGCCCGTACAATAAGAAAGGTCTTGGCATAGCCCCCTCGATTGTCGGCGTGCTGGCTCCGGACTGGAACATCTGCGTGGCCGATCCCAGCACCACCAACCGATGGGTGGCCATCACGACGGACGGCAAGAGCAACAAGGAACCCGATTGGGCGCCCCTGCCCACACAGCCATGAAGACAACCATTGTCGGACATTTTCGAAAAGTGACGGCAAGCCGGCGGTCAGAGACCGCCGCAGCAATCACCCGACTTGCAGGCGGTCTGTGCGTCATCATCTGTCTGGCCTGCGGCTGCGGCGTGAAGGAGAAAGGCGCGGCGCCCGCATCCGGACTGACTATCGTCAAAACCAAGTCCGGGCCGGAGATGGTGCTGATTCCCGCGGGCGAGTTCACGATGGGACGTGCGGGCGGCAAACCCGAGGAAGCGCCGCCCCACACGGTGCGCGTCGAGGCGTTCCTGATGGACCGCACGGAGGTCACGCAGCAGCAATTCGGCAGGCTCATGGCGGACAATCCGTCGCCATCGCACTTCCGCGGCCCGGACCGTCCGGTGGAACAGGTTGCCTGGAGCGAGGCCGCCATCTACTGCAACCTGCGCTCGAAGGACGAAGGCCTGCAACCCTGCTATGACGAGACGACGGCCAAGTGCAACTTCGCCGCCAACGGGTACCGGCTGCCGACCGAGGCCGAGTGGGAATACGCCTGCCGCGCGGGGTCGCGCGAGGATTACAGCTACGGGGCCGATCCGAACCTGCTGTCGCAGCACGCGTGGTTCGCCGACAACGCCGGCAAGACCACACAGCCCGTGGGCCGCAAGAAGCCCAATGCATGGGGCTTGTTCGACATGCATGGCAACGTGGCCGAGTGGTGCAACGACATCTATGACGCCGCGTATTACGGCAAAAGCCCGGCGGCCCACCCGCGCGGACCCGACGACGGCGAGCGGTACGTCCTGCGCGGCGGCGCATGGAACTCCAACGCCGAGCGCTGCCGCTCCGCCGCGCGACGGTACGAAAGCCCCGGCTTCCAGGACGCGTGTTTCGCGCGCGACGCCATCGGCTTCCGATGCGTGCGCAACGCCCCGCCCGCAACGACCAAGCCTTGACGACTCAAGCCTTGTCGCACAAACAGGCTGACACAGCCACCCCGTTGATCTATACTGCGGTTTGTTGACGGAACAAGGTTGGAGCCGCGCCCGGATCGGGCGCACCGCAGATTATGGGTTTCGATGCAGCATGAGAAAGGAGATCATCATGAACCGGTTGCTACTGACAGGTTTGTTTTCAATCATCGCGAGTATCGCTCTCGCCGACACACCCTCCGGCACCCACACGCAAACGGGCCAGATCGGCGTCAGCCGTGATACCAAAGCAACGAAACTCTGCCACTTCTGTGTCAATGCCGAGGGCGACATCCTCGCCTGCGACCGGGGCGGCAACGTGATTCGCGTGGTCACACCCCAGGACAAACTGAAGGCGTCTTGGCCGATGCCGTTTCCGCCGAACGCTGTCGCTGCTTGTCCCGATGGACGCTGCGTGGTCACCGGCGCCACGAAGGTGGCGCTCGTGAGCCGCGACGGGAAGGTCCTCAAGACCGCCGACCTGCCTGTCAGCACCAAGTTCGCCGGATCACCCGGCGTCGCCGTCATCAAGGACGACGTCTTTGTCTGCTCGCGCTCAGGCACCTCGTTCTCCGTCTTCCGCCTCAGCAAGGAGTTGACCGATTGCAAGGAGATCGTCAGCGGCTTGCGCGGCTGCTGCGGATGCCAGGACATTGGCACGGACGGCAAAGACCTCTTCATCGTCGAGAACGCCCGGCACCATGTCATGCGGTGCGACCGCGACGGCAAAAAGCTGAGTGAATTCGGCAAGAATGATCCCGGTTCACTGGAGGGCTACGGCGGCTGCTGCGAGCCCAAGAACATCTGCTTCGGTCCCGGCGGCGCGATCTTCACATCCGAGTCGTACAACTACCGCGTCAAACGCTGGAGTCCCGACGGCAAGTGCACACTCGTGGCCATGGTCCAATCGAAGAATGTCGGCTGCGTGCAGGTGGCCATCGCCGCCAACAAGGACGGCAGCCAGGTGTACTTCCTTGACAGTCCCTCCAACACCATCGTCGTCCTGACCGGACCGGCCCTTGCGAAATAGCCCATGACCATGTTTCCCCCTGCCCCTCCCTGGATGCGGACGGGATTGTTCACACTCGCGCTTCTGGCCTTCGCCGCAGGATGCGGCCAAACGACGCCGCCGGCGCGCGAACCCCTGCGCATCGTCGTGATGGATCCGCTGTGCAAGCAGCTCGCCTGTCCGTGCGTGAAGGGATTCGCCCAGCGCGATTACCAGGCCCTGGCGGCGTTCATGAGCGAGAAGCTCGGGCGTCCTGTCACCGCGTTCGCCCATGAGAGCCTGGCCGAGGCGGAACGTCTCACCCAAAACCAGGTGGACCTCATCATCGGTAAACAGTCGGTAATCCTCGCGCAGGCAGCGGCAGCCCGCATCCCGGTCACACCGCTGGCCCGGTTGACGGATCACGACGGCAAGACGACGTTCACCGGGTTGTTCATTGTGCGCCAGGACGATCCGGCCCGGAGCCTCGGCGACCTGAAGGGCCGGAAGGTGCTGTTCGGTCCGTTGGAATGTGACGAAAAGAACGCTGCCGCACTGGCCGCCCTGCAGGCGTGCGCCGTGCCGCTGCCCGCCGCCCCGGAGACCCGCCCCAACTGCAACCAGACCGGTCTGGCGGTTCTCGACAAACAGGCCGATGCCGGCGTCATCTCCAGTTACGCCATCGTGATGCTGGAAGGCTGCGGCACGATCGACAAGGGCTCGCTCCGCGTCATTGGACGAACCGCGCCGGTGCCTTTCATCACCGCCTTCGCGACCCCGCGGGTGTCGCCCGCCGACGCGGAGGCCGTCGCCAACGCCCTGCTCGCCGTCGCGGACCATCCGGCGTTGAAATCGGCGCTGGAAAGCCGTGACGGGTTCGTCCCCTGTTCCGCCCCGGGCTGGACCGATTGGCGCGGCGGGCCGCGGCGCGACGCCCTCCGCGACGACGTGCCCGACCGGCTGCCGACACAGCCGGTGTTTCTCTGGCGCAAAAAAATGGACAGCCCGGCGATGGCCGGCATTGCAGTGAAGCCGCCATACCTCATCGTCGCCGACAAAACCCACGACACGAACGACGACACGTGGCGCTGCCTCCATGCCGACACCGGCGACCAACTCTGGGAGTTGACGTATCCCGCACCCGGTGAACTGGATTACACCAACACGCCGCGGGCCACGCCAGTCATCGCGGGCGGCAAGGTCTATCTGCTTGGAGCGTTCGGCCATCTGCATTGCGTCGACCTGAAGACGGGCAAGGTCCTCTGGAAGCACGATCTGCTGGCCGAGTTCGGCGGCAAATCCCTGTCGTGGGGCTTCTGCCCCAGCCCGGTCGTGGACGGCGACCGGATCATCACCGGCACGGCGTCCAACGAGTCGGCGGTCGTCGCGGTCGACCCGCCCCCCGGCAAGTTGCTCTGGAAGACCGCCGGCGAGCCGATGGCCCACGGAGCGATGCTGCTGGATGTGTTTGGCGGCAGGCGGCAACTCGTGGGCTATGATATCGATTCCATCCGCGGATGGGATCCGGCAACCGGCCAGTGTCTCTGGAAAATAACGCCGCCCAAGCCGCGCGACTACAACGTGCCGACACCGCTCAAACTCGGTGACTGGCTGGTGATCTCCACGGACGACCACGCCACGCGGCTTCACGCCTTCAACCCTGACGGCACCC
>CAZAAF010000369.1:0-5292 GCA_964482575.1 uncultured Verrucomicrobiota bacterium
GAACTTATAAGCAACTCCGGGCCTAATGACCCTGTCCACCCATCCCTTGAGAATGGAGGGCGGCTGTCCCCACCAGTTGGGATGGACGATGACGATGCCGTCGGCGTTCGTAATGTCCCGGCAATGCTGTTCGACGGCCGGCGAGACCGCGGCGCCCTTGGGGATTTCCGCCCCGGGCAGGATGGGATCAAATCCTTCCGCAACCAGATCGTGGAAAACCACCGGATGTCCGTTCTGTTTCAATTCCGCGACTGCGGTCTGCGCGATGGCGTGGTTGAAACTGCCGGGCGTGGGATGAGCCAGGATGACCAGAATGTGCACGATTCAAAACCTTCCTTTTTTCACGATACTGCGGCGAATGGTCGCGCCGGTGTTCCATCGTGTCCAGAATATTTGAGGCCGCGTCCCGCTGGACGCCTCTCCCACTTTAGTGCACTCGCTTTGCACTTGTACCCCCCTGCGCGAAGTGCTAGACGGGCACCGTGGCCTCTATGAAAAGCACCCTTTCATCCCCCATCCTCCGAGTCATGGCATGGGTCCTGCCCCTGGTCCTGGCCGCCGGTCCGCTGGCGGCGACGGAGTTCCGACCGGTGGGCGTCTGGACGGACGCCGAATGGTATCCCAACCCGCCGGGGAAGTACGCGCCGGCGAAGATGATTGATGGCGACCTCGGCACGTACGCCTGTCTGCTGGACGACACGCGCACGGGCAAGAGCACGGCGGTCTGTCCGCCCAAGGCCGCGCCGCCGGTGACGGCCACCTTCGTCCTGGACCTGGGAGCCGAAAAGTCGATGTGCGGCATCCGTTTCGTGGCGCGCAACGCGTGGGTCTATGTGCTGGCGAAGAACGTGACCATCTCCGCGTGCGCCGACGCGCAGGGCCGGGAACCACTCAAGCCGCTGGTGACGGACCAGGAATTGCCGGCAACCTCCAACTCCAACTCCGCCTTCGTGGAGTGGCCCGCCGTCACGACCCGTTACCTGAAGGTGCGCGTGAACAATTCCTATCAGCAGCGGTATCCGGGGCCGTGGATGCCGGAGTCGCAAATCCCGTGGTGCCGCAAGGTGGGACTGCCGACGGCGGGCGACGGGAAGAACCTGAACATCCAGATCGCGGAAATCACTTGCTACGACGCCCGCCCCGCGGATTATCCCGAGAAGAACCCGGCGGATGTCGCGTTCCCGCGGCATCGCCTCGAACGCGACTGGCTCTATCAGGACGCCGGGCTCGACATCGCCCGCATCTTCACGTCGGACAGCGACTGTGAGAAGGAAAGCGCCATGGTGCAGCAGGTGTTGGGGCGGGTGCCCGATGGCAATCCCGAGGTGAAGAAGCTGTGGCAGCGGCTGGACGAGTTGACGGACAAGGAGGTCGCCGCGCGCGACCCGCGCTGGCGCGCGCTGTACCTCGACGCGTGTGCCGCCCGGCGCAAGGCCCGTCTCCAGGCGCTCCGGGAGAAGGCCCCGCGGTTCATCTACGCCAAGCACCTCGTGTTCGGCTGCATGCAGGGACTGGCCGGGCGATACGACCTGCCCGACGAACAGATCCGCGACTACACCTACGGTTTCAAGAAGGGCGGCCAGCTTTGCATGGGCACCCTCCAGGAGGACGGCAGCATCCGGCACGAGGTGCTGCTGGAGAAGCCCGACGGCGTCATCTGTTACCCCAACCTCTCGTGGGACGGCCGGACGCTGGTCTTCTCCATGCGCGACAATTTCGAGACCGATTCCTATTACCTCTACACGATGGATCTGGCGACGCGCCGGGTCCAGCAGATCACCTTCCCGATCCTGAAGGACGGCAAGCCGCTGCCCGTGGCCGATTGCGAGCCGACATTCCTGCCGGACGGCCGGATCGTCTTCACCTCGACGCGCGACGTGCATATCTCCGACTGCTGGTATCGGGCGGGCGGGAACATCTACACCTGCAACGCCGACGGCCGCGAGATGCGCCGCCTGACGTTCGACCAGCTCATGACGAGCCACCCGCAGGTGCTGGAGGACGGCCGCATCATTTTCACGCGCTGGGAGTACAACGACCGCAACGCGCTGTTCGCCCATCCGCTGATTTGCATGAACCCGGACGGCACGGCGCAGACGGCTTATTACGGGAACAACACCATGTTCCCGGCCTCGATCATCCATGCGCGCGGCATCCCCGGGTCGCAGAAGATCATCGCGGTAGTCGCCGGGCATCATTCCATCTACAAGGGCAAGCTCGGCATCATCGACCGCTCCAAGGGCATGCAGGAGGGCAAGGGCATCGAGTTCGTGAACACCCGGCTCAACGGGACCCTGGGACGCGAGTCCGCCGACTTCGTGCGTCCCGAGCCGCCGGACCCGGCGAGGCCCTATCTCGACCTCAAGATCGACATCTTCGGCCAGTTCGGGCCGCAGTATTCGCATCCCTATGCGTTCGATGAGGAGAACTTCCTCTGCTCGTTCTGCCCGGAGGGATATCTGCCGCCGTTCGGCCCGTTCAATCCGCCGATGGGGCTCTACTACATGAAGCCCGACGGCGCCCGCGAGCTGCTGGCGTTCGATCCTTGGCAGGGCACGGGGCTGGCCATTCCCGTCATGCCCCGCACCCCGCCGCCCGTGCGGGCGTCGCTCGTCCAATCCCAGAGCAACTTCGGCGTTTTCACGCTGCAGGATGTCTATGATGGCCCGGGCCTCGCGGGCGTCCCGCGCGGCACGGCCAGGAAACTCCGCGTCATCGCCCTGGAATACCGCGCCGCCCGCATGGGGTACGGACAGAACGGCGGCGAATGCGAGACCGGCCTTTGCCAGACGCCGATCTCGCTGAACAGCGGCAGTTGGGACGTCAAGCATGTCCTCGGCGAGGTGGACATCGAGCCGGATGGCAGTTGCTGTTTCGAGGTGCCCGCGCACACGCCGGTCTATTTCCAGATCCTCGACGCCAAAGGCTATACCATCCAGTCGATGCGGAGCTGGTCCACGCTCCAGAGCGGCGAGAATTTCTCCTGCATCGGCTGCCATGAGAACAAGATGCAGTCGGGAACGCGGGCGGCGGGAGCCTACGCGACCACCCTGGCCCTCTCCAAGCCGATCCAGAAGCTCAAGCCGTTCGCCGGCAGGGAGCATCCGTTGATAAAACGGCTGGCGTCGCAATCGTGGACGGACAGCGTGGAGAACTATCTCGGGGTCAACGCCCCGCGTGCGATCGATGCGAACGCGAAGGTGGACGGCTTCAGTTACGTCCAGGAAATCCAGCCGATCTTCGACAAACACTGCGTGAGCTGCCACAACGCGACGGACATCGGCAAGGCCCGGATCAGCCTGACCGGCGAGGTGGCCCGCCCCGAGACGGTGAAGCTCATCGGGGCCGGCCAGGTGGACCCCAAGCGCGCCTATACGCAGTCCTACGTGGCCATCACCACCTCCGGCAACCCGGACAAGAACCCGTGGATGACCTGGCTCAAACCCCGCAGCCGCTCGGTGATGCTGCCGCCGTATCACACGGGGTCTTCCCAAAGCAAGGTCATGGGGTACTTCGAGCCGGCCCACCACGGCGTCCAGGTCAGCGAGAACGAGAAGCGCACGTTCGCCTGCTGGCTGGACCTGCTCGTCCCGTTCTGCGGCTCGTACCCGCAGAACAATACGTGGACGGACGCGGAGAAGGCGGAATACAACTACTTCCAGGAAAAACGCCGCGCCTACGCCGACACCGAACTCGAAACGCTCCGCCACGCGTCGAGCTATTGAGCGGCACGCCCGGCTGACGCGGGGTTGTGAGATTATTCACCACCACACGCCACGCAGTTTCCAAATGAAACCGGCGACCAGCATCGCGCCGAATGGGAAGATCATGGGAAATCCCCAACGGATAAAAAACAGATCGCCCCGGGTCGGCGACTGGGGACGCCGGTTCACGATCAGGAGGAATGCTCCCCAGAATCCCGTCATGGAGAAGCACCAGATCTGCAACAGCTGGCCGTAATCCAGGCACAGGACCGCGAGAAGCATGAAAAACACCTGAAAGACCAGCGACACCCGCAGGGCCTTCCCGTAGTCCTTGGAAATCGGTGTTTTCATCGAGTTCAACAACCCGGCAACCGGATTCACGATTTCCCGGTTGTCTCCTCCATCTGCAACGCGTCCAAATCTCGCGCCGACGGCTGGTCGTGTCCAGTCCATTAGCGCGCCGGCGCGGCAGCCCGGACCCCACCAGCCAAGTTCTCAAATGTTGAATTCGATCAACCGTGCAGGACAACATCGCGTCCGGAGGCCGCGATCCACCTTCGCAGCATGGCATTTCGCCAGCGGTGGCGGTAAGCTGCATGACCTTGATGGAGAACGACGCCCAACTGGAATTGATGGGCCGCGACAACCTCCGGCCCCCGCCGTTCGACACGCTGCCGGAGCGCGTGAAGCGATGGGCCGGACGCGGTGTGTATTTCGGCACGTCGTCGTGGAGATACGAGGGCTGGCTCGGCCAGGTCTATTCGCGCGAGCGCTACACCGCGCGCGGCCGGTTCTCCAAGGCGCGGTTCGAGCGCGACTGCCTCGCCGAATATGCGGGGACGTTCCCGACGGTCTGCGGCGATTTCTCGTTCTATCAGTTCTACCCGCAGCCATTCTGGGACCGGCTGTTCGCGCAGACGCCCCCGACGTTCCGGTTCGGGTTCAAGGCGCCGGAGATCATCACCGCGCCGCGCTTCGCCGACCTGGAGCGTCACGGCGAACAGCGCGGCGGGTTGAACGAGCATTTCCTGAACGCCGACCGGTTGAAGGCGGAGTTCCTCGACCGACTCGCGCCACACCGCGAACAGGTGGGCTATGTGGCATTCGAGTTCCCGCAGTTCCGCAACACGACACCGGTGGCCAACGTTCGATTTCTGGACCAGCTCGACGGGTTTCTCGGCCGGCTGCCCGACGGGTTTCGCTACGCCGTGGAGGTGCGCACGCCGGCCCTGCTCGGGACGGAGTATTTCGACTGCCTGCGCCAGCATCGCGCGGCCCACGTCTTCAACTCCTGGACCCGGATGCCCACGATCGGCGAGCAGCTCAAGCTGGCGGATGGGTTCACGACGGATTTCACGGTGATGCGCGCGCTGCTGCGGCCCGGCCGCGCCTATGCGGAGGCGGTGCGGTTGTTCCAGCCGTACGACCGGGTCCGCGATCCCTTTCCCGAGGGCGTGCACGACATGGCCACCGTGATCCGTGCCGCGCAGGCGTGGTCGTCGAAACCCAGGGCGTATGTCGCCGTGAACAACCGTTTCGCCGGCAACGCGCCAACCGTCATCGGCGAGGTGCTCGATGAACTGGAAGT
>CAZAAF010000370.1:0-5288 GCA_964482575.1 uncultured Verrucomicrobiota bacterium
CCGCGTCCTACGACCCACGGCGCGCGGTCGACGGACTCCAGCCAGACCATCGGCTCGACGCGCGCGACGGACCCCTCGCCTTCCGCGCCGCCATATCGGCGGAAATGGTTCACGATGAGGTCGGGATGACCGTCGCCGTTGATGTCGGCCGCCAGCACGCCCTCGACATAGGGCGAGTCATGGAGGCGGTGGACCTTCCAGGGGCCGCCGCGTGGACCGGGATTCTCGTACCAGAGTACGCCCGCGATGCCCGGCTGGTACCCGGCGTTGACGATGTCCACATAACCGTCGCGGTTTACGTCCAGCGCCAGTTCATGGCAGTGGCCGTGGAGGAAACTCCGCTTCTCCGCGTCCACGAAATAGTTGGCGTGCTTCTTCCACTGGCCGCCGCGCGGGCCGGGGTTCTCGTACCAGTTCACGCCGCAGGTGATGTCCAACCAGCCGTCGCCGTTCACGTCCACAAGCGAGCAGGACTCGTTGAACGGTCCGTACCAGTAGCTGCCGATGGCCGGGTTGTTCACCGGCCCGTCGATCTTGATGGGTACAAACACCGGCTCGGGTGGCGTCGTGACGGTTGCAGGCGGCAGCGACATCACGCCGTCGTTGGGCACGTTCTTTTTGGCGGTCCAGAGAATGGCGTTGAGCATCACGCGGCGCAGGTTCTCGTTTTCCCAGATGGCGTGTTTGTGGCCGCCGATGAACCCAAACCCGCGCCCACCGTCCTCGCGCTCCCACGCCCACGCCCACAACGGCGCGCCCGGCTTGCCGGGGAAGGGCAGGATGGGGACGAACCCGGGCTTGTCGGAGTCGAGCCGCTCGGGCGTCTTGTATTCGTCCTCCGGCATGTCGAATGGTTTCACCCCGCGGCAGATCGGGTGCGCAGCCTGTTTGGACCAGTCGCCGGGACGAAACGGCTCGCCCAGTGCGCGCGGCGGGTTTTCGAAATCCTTGAACCCGCCGATCCAGCGCAGGAATGTCTCGTGGCCGATCTTCGACGGCAGGTTGAGGGTCCAGTGAATCAGCACCAACCCGCAGCCGCGCTTCATCTGCTTTTCGAGCGCGGCCATGTGATGGCCGGCGACGAGCGGGTGGACGTTGGACTTGCTGGCGCCGTCGCTGAAGATGACGATGGTGTCGGCATCGTCGAGCGTCTTCTCGTCCTGCGGCCAGCCGCCGGTGTGCAGTTCGACGATCACATGCCGCACGTTCAGCCCCGTATCGAGACAATGCCGGAAGAGGTCCAGCGTCTTCTCGTATTCGTGCTCGCCGGGCGCATGGCTTTTCACGCCGGCCAGCAACACCACCTTGGTGTCCCGGCCGGCGGCGGTGGCCGCGGGGGACACGCCCGGACAGAGCCAGACCGCGGCGCACAACGCGGCGGCGGCCAGGATTCCGTGGATGCGGGGGCGACGGGGCGTCTTGTTCATGGCGTCACCATGCCTGAAGGCTTGAAATTGGTCTCACCATCCCTTTAGTTTTATTTTACATTCCTTTCGTGAACGCGACACCTGCAACAAACGTGGATTTCGACCACATGGTGGAGTCGGCGGAGTTTGCCGAGTTCACGGCCATCCTGAACCGGCTCACCGGCCTCGCCATGGGCATGATCTCCGCCAACGGGGTTGTCCGGCGCAAAATCTCCGAGGCGGAATGGAACCCGGTCTGCCGGTTGATTCGCGCGAATCCCGAGGGACTGCGCCGCTGCCTCGCGTGCAACCGGCGGCATCACTCGCTCGCGGCGAAATCGGGTGAGACCCAGTTCTATATCTGCCACGCGGGCTTTCGCGACATCGCGGTCCCGATCTTCGCGCAGGGGAAGCACGTGGCGACCATCTTCAGCGGTCAGGTGCTGCCGGAGCCGCAGTCCGCGACGGGCTTCCAGCGGTTGCGGAAACGCCTGTCGTGGGTGAAGGCGTCCAGCCGCGACCTGCGTGCCGCGTATGACCACGCCATTTATCTGCCTCGGGAGAATCTCGCCAGCGTGATGCGGCTGCTGGAACTGTTCGCCCGGCAGCTTTGCGAGAGCGCGCAGCGGATTCGCGACCTGCAGGCGCAACTCGAGCGCGTCGAGATCCAGCGCGGCCGGGAATACGTTGAGAGCCGGTTTCAGGACCCGCAGCTTTGCCTGAACGACGCCGCGCGGCACGCGTGCCTGGCGCCGGCGCATTTCTCGCATGTGTTCCGCCAGACGACCGGGACGAGTTTTACGCGGTTTGTCCAGGCGCGCCGCGTGGCCGAGGCAAAGAAGCAGCTCGCCGACACGCGCCGGTCCATCACCGACGTCTGTTTCGCGTGCGGGTTCAACAGCCTCACGCATTTCAATCGCGTCTTCCGCGATTTTGAAAAGCGCAGTCCCCGCCAGTACCGGCGGTCGCTGGTGCCCCGGCCGGTTGCCGGGCGGTCCGCAGGATCGAAGCGGTAAAGAGGCGGCGCCCCTCCCCCCGACCCTCTACCCGCTGACGCGGGGCGAGGGGGTGGTTGTCCGGAGCCGGCACTGAACCCTGGTGTGTGAAAAACCGTCGCGATGTTTTCCCTCTCCCCTCGCTTGCGAGGGGAGAGGGCCAGGGTGAGGGGTGGTGCCTTGGGGCGACAGTAAATCATCCCGCCTACGGCTTCGCGGGAGCGGGGCCGGCGGCCTTGACGCAGAAGTCGTCGTAGTGCACGTCCACGCGGTTCGTGGTCAGGCTGACGAGGGACTTGTGGTCGTGGCCGACGCCCTCGGACTGGAAGGTGCCCACCGGCTTGCCATCAATGCAGACCTCGACGCAGTCGGCCTTGGTGCGGACGCGCAGCGTGTGCCAGTCCTGCAGGGCCAGCTTGACGGGAAACCCCTTGCTCTTGGTGGCCAGCATCGCCTTGTCCTCGGCGGTGAGGGCGGGCGGCGTGGCCTTCTTCTTCTCGTAGATGTCGTTGCGGAAGTTGCCGGTCTTGGCGTCGCTGATGCTGACGGACCCCGGGCTGATGCTGACGCTGCAGATGTGGCCGGCGTGCGAACCCTTGTAATCCTTGTCGTCGAACCAGACGTTGAAGCTCTTCGCCTGTGTGCTGACGAAACGGAACTTCACCGACACCTCGAGGTCCCGCTCGCCGGGGAAGCGGATGTTGTCCACCGCGGCATGGTCGGACGTCTCGGCGGTGATGCCGACGAGCACGCCGTCCTTGACGACGCTGCTGCTCTTGTAGTGACCCCAGCGCGGGCCGAAGCCGTTGCCGCTGAAGTCATCCGTGAAGAGGGTGCGGTTGTAATAGTTGTCGGACTCGGCCGCGAACGCCGCGGCGGCGATGAGGGAAGCGAGCAGGGCGATGGATGGTTTCATGGTGGACACTATAAGACGGGTCGCGGTGATTGTTCAGCAAAAAATGTGCGTCACGGCTGGCGCGAGCGGGCGATTGCCTCCACGAGCGCGTTGGCGATGGCCTGCATGCCCTTGTTGCCGGGATGCGCCGCCACGCCGGCGTGGGCGATCTTGCGCTCGGACCGCGCGTAGTTGGCTTCGTCCTTGGCGAGCGCGCCAATATCGACATAAATGCCGCCCGCTTCCTCGCAGGCCTGCTTGAGAATCTGGTCCTTGGCCTGATTGGGCCAGAAGCAACTCCGCACGACGACGACGGGCGGCCTGGCGGTCTTGAATCCGCGCAGGAGCTTCTGCAGTCCGGCGGCAAATTGGGTCTTGGCCTCGTCCGAAGCCAGTGCGGGCACGTTCTCGCCGATGGCGAGGATGACGATGTCGGCATCGAACGCGTACACATCCTTCAGCTTCGCCGCGGCATCGTAGGTGGCGTATTGCCGCTCGAACTCGGCGATGTTCCGGATGGTGAGCACGGGCGTGGCGTTCCTCGCCTTGCCCAGCGCGCGTGCGGTGAGATGGACATAGTCCTTCTCCTCCGCAGTGGCGGCCATGCCCCAGTTGCCGCTCCAGCCGATCTTCGCGTTGGGACCGTGGAGGGTGATGCTGTTGCCGAGGAACACCAGCTTGAGCGCGGGCGGGGCGGGCAGGGCGCAGGCCGGATGGCTGACCGGCCAGCTCGCGCGCTGGTCGTTGTGGCAAAGGCCGATCGTCTCGACCGGGATCCGTTGGAAACCAAGCTTCCACGCGGGGGAATCGTCGCGAAGCTGGAAGTTGCCGGCGTCCGCGTCCACGAACTTCGGGTCTTCGTTGACGAGATTGTTTTCCATCGTCACCAGGGGACGGATTTTGCCTTCGATGGCTTCCCACCAGGTCGGCAGCACGGGCGCGCCCTTGGCGACGCGGCGGAGGTCCTCGGCACGGCCCTGCCAGAAAATGTTCCGGCGGACAATGTTCCCCTTGGGTTTCTTGGGCTCGTCCTCGAGGAGCGTGGCCAGTGCGGGATAGCGTGTGCTGAACGGCGGCTCCTTGTAACGCACGCCGGCGATGGTGCCTTTCTCCGTCGCTTCCTTGATCCGGCCGTCCGCGTGCGGGCCGCACCAGCCGAGTGCCCGCCCGTCGATGTGGAACGCCCGCGGGCAATCCACGAAGACGTTGTTCTGGACGAGGTTGTCGCGCCCGCCGCCGATGAACACCGCGCTCGGGACCTGGAAGAAGATGTTGCCCTGCACCGTGGCGGAGGAGAAGAGGTCGTCGAGATAGACGCCGTTGCAGGGGCCACCCGACTTTCCGTAGAGGTGATGCAGGTAGTTGTACTGGATCACATGGCCGCGCAGCGTCCAGCTCCGTCCGGCATAGATCGCGCCGCAGTCGTGCGACTCGAAACACACGTTATGAATTTCGTTGAACTCCATCACGTGGTCGTTGCCGCCGAAGAGGATCGCCGAGTGCGGTGCGTCGTGGATCAGGTTGTGCGACGCGCGCAGGCCGACGCCGCTCAGGAACAGGCCGGGCCGGTACATGCGGTCCCAGCGTCCGAAATGATGGATGTGATTGTTCTCGGCGAAATGGCCCGCGGGCACGAGCGCCTTCCTGTCACCGCCCACGAGGTAAATGCCGCCGCCGCCCATCCCGAACATGTCGCAGCCGGCCACGCCGTGTTCTTTCCCGTCGAAGACCGTGACGGCGTGGTTGCCGAGGTTGCGGAACGTGCAGCCAATCACCCGGTCCTGTTGCCCGCCCTTGATCGCGATGCCCGTGCCGCGCGCCGTCTCGAGCCACACACCGCGAAGTGTTACATACGAAGTGTCGGTCAGCGTGAAGAGGCGTGGCGCGGTCGAGACCTCGACGCGTCCGCGCTCCAGGTCCGAGGGCGGCCAGAAATAGAGAACACCTGCCTGCCGGTCGATATACCATTCGCCGGGCTCGTCGATCTCACAG